>JAJYLG010000125.1 GCA_021787985.1 Chloroflexota bacterium | reverse complement strand
GGCCTGCGGCGGCAGCCACCGCACTCCGAGCCCGAGCGTGACGCCGGCAGTCAGTCCAACGCCCAGCCCGACGCCGATCGCCCCTCCCACCGGCCTGTCTTGCAGCTTGGGCGTTGCGCCTGGCACGAACGGCCTGACGCGGCCCGACGTTACGCCCGTGGACTTCGCCCTGGCGTCGGCGGTCGCGCCGGACCTGGCTGACCTGAGCCAGGGCTGGGACACCACCTGCCGCGGCGTCGTGGCGCTCGATCAACGCGCGCCGTTCACCGGCGACCCGCAGGGCTACCTCGATCGCATGCGGCGCGACGACGCCAGGCTGCTGTGGCGCTCCGCCTTCGTCCTGGGCGGGCGCGCCCAGCCGGCGGCCTTCATCGAATCATGGGTGACGACGTTCGACGCCGCACAGGGTGCGCATGACGCGTTCACCTACCTGGTCGGGGCCGGGGCGACGCCCGTGGCCGGTATCGGCGACGAGGCGGCGCGCGTGAGCGCGGGCTGTGGCCCGGCGCAGCCGGCCGGCGCGGGCGGATGCAAGGGCGTGGTATTCCGGGCGGGTACGGTGGTCTTCGAGCTGCGCGGGCTGGTGCTCGGATCAGGCGGCAGCCTGCCGGACTTGGAGCACGTGGCGACCACGAGGGCCGATATCGCCACGCGGGCTGAGCGGGCCGCCAACCCCGGCATCTGGAAGGTTGTGCTTGCGCCAGCGGACGTAGCCGGCGGGCCGTACTTCGTGCGGGACGCCGAGGCCGGGCAGATCGACCCGACGTACTACCTCTACGACGCGGACGGCAAGCAGCCGCAGGACGCGGGGGTGGAGTGGGGGGAGGTGCTTGCCATCTCGCGCGAATCGTCCACGGCGCTCGTCCGCGTGACGACGACGGTCACGCGCTTCACCACGGTGGCCGGGGCCGAGGCCGGGTTCGCGCTGTTCACGGACCGTCAGGCCGTGCTGCGCTACTACGTGCGCCGCTTCGCCGCGCCCGGGGTTACTCTGGTTCCGCTCGTGCCGGACCCGAAGGGTGGCGACCAGCAGGCATTCGAGAAGGTGCAGTTCCAGGCCGCCGGTGCCGCCGTGCAGGAGTACGCCCGTATCTATCGCCTGGGGCGGTACGTGGTGACCGTGCGCTTCGGGAGCGCCCAGGGGGTGGGCACCGGCCTCGACGAGCGGGCGCTCACCCGGACGGTCCTGGATCGGCTGGCGGCACTGCCACAGTAGCGCCGCGGCCGCGGGACTCGTGCGCCGTGGCCGCCAGCGAGACCGCGGCCGTCACGGCGAGGACGGTGAGGATCGCGCCCAACGATAGCACGGCCGGCGGGTGCCAGACGCCGTTCAGCAGCATCTTCACGCCGACGAAGGCCAGGATCGCCGCCAGCCCGAAGCGCAGGTAACGCAGTCGCTGAACCGCGTGGGCGATGAGGAAGTAGAGTGACCGCAAGCCCATGATGGCGAAGATGTTGGACGTGTAGACGATGAACGGGTCGCGGCTGACGGCGAGCACCGCGGGGACCGAGTCCACGGCGAAGATCAGGTCCGACACTTCGATCATCACGAGGGTCAGCAGTAGCGGTGTGGCGAAACGGATTCCGCCCTCGACGAACGTGAATCGCTGTCCGTGGTATTCGCTGCTCACAGGAAAGAGGTTGCGCAGCGCACGGATGACCACGTGCCGCTCCAGCTCCACGTCCTCCTTCTCCGGCCGGAGCATGCGGAGCGAGGTAAGGAGGAGGAAGGCGCCGAAGACGTAGACCACCCAGGAGAGCGCGTTCAAGAGCGCGATGCCGGCCGCCACGAAGGCCGCCCGCATCAGGACGGCGCCCAGCACGCCCCAAAAGAGCACGCGGTGCTGGTACGGTGGCGGCACCCGGAACGACGCGAACACCAGCACGAAGACGAAGATGTTGTCGATGCTCAGCGACTCTTCGATCACGTAGCCGGTGGTGAAGAGCAGCCCGCGCTCGCCGCTCTCCCAGATCCAGATGCCGGCCGCGAAGCCAAGTGCCAGGCCAACCCACACGGCCGTCCAGGCTGCCGCTTCGCGCAGGCCGACGGCGTGCGCCCGGCGGTGGAGCACCCCCAGGTCAAGGGCCAGCATCGAGGAGACGATGACCGCGAAGACGATCCAGAGGCCGGTTTCGTGGGAGAAAGAGGGCATCAGCAGTCCACCCGGAGGTCTCGCCGCTTGCGCGTCGGGCCGGACGGCCGCTCGGCCGCCGTGCTGACGACCCGACGCCCGCGCCGGGGGGCTACTCCCCTCCGTGCGCCATCGTAGCAGGTTACCGTCCGGCGGAGGGAGCGCCCTATACTGAGCGGCGACAGGGAACCGCCCGACCGGGGGGGAAGATCGCGATGGAGTTTCGAGATACGCCGGCGCAGGCCGCCTTCCGCGCCGAGGTGCGCACGTTCATCGAGCAGGAGTTGCCAGCGGCGTTCCGCGAGCGGCATCCGGAGTGGGGGTTATTCAACGTCGGTCGAGAGGGCCGCTTCCCGCTCGACGCGCTGGGCCAGTGGCGCCGTGCGCTGGTATCTCGCGGCTGGATCGTGCCCGCGTGGCCGAAGCAGTACGGCGGCGCCGGCCTCACCGTTGTCGAGCAGTTCATCTTCAACGAGGAGATGGCGGTGCAGGGGGCGCCGCAGCTCCGCGGCATCGGCGGCGGCTGGGCCGGCCCGACGATCCTGCTGTATGGCACGGATGGGCAGAAGCGGCGCTTCCTGCCCGGCATCCTCAGCGGCGAGGAGATCTGGTGCCAGGGCTTCAGCGAGCCCGGCGCCGGCTCAGACCTGGCTGCCCTGCAGACGCGCGCCGTCCGAGACGGCGACGTCTACGTCGTGAACGGACAGAAAATCTGGACCAGCCTCGCCCACCGCGCCCGGTGGATGATCCTGTTGGCCCGCACCGACCCGGACGCGCCCAAGCACAAGGGGATCTCCTACTTCCTCCTCGACATGAAGCTGCCCGGCATCACCATCCGCCCGCTGGTCAACATGCTTGGCAGCCACGAGTTCAACGAGGTCTTCTTCGAGGAGGTGCGGGTGCCGGCGGACTGCCTGCTCGGAGAGGAGAACCGCGGCTGGTACATGGCCGCGACCACGCTGGACTTCGAGCGCTCCAACATCGCGACGAGCGTCAGCATGCGGCGCATCGCGGACGACATGATCGATTGGGCGTGTGCCCACCGCCGCGGCCTTCCCCCGCTGGTGCGTTACGAGCTGGCGGAACGGCTCCTGGAGACGGAGGTGGCGCGGCTGATGAGCTACCGGATCGTCTCGATGCAGGCGCGGGGGCTGATCCCGAACCGTGAGGCATCGGTGGCCAAGTTCTACGTAAGTGAGCTTGACCAGCGGCTGGCGCGCACCGGGATGCAGATGCTCGGCCTCTACGGCCAGGTGGCGTTGGAGGACGGCTACGCGCCGCTCGAGGGGCGGGTGCCGCGCCACTATATGCACGCGGTGAGCAGCACCATCGGCGGCGGGACGAGCGAGATCCAGCGCGGGATCATCGCCATGCGCGGCTTGGGCATGCCGCGCGGGTAGGGCGCCCCGGCTTAAGAGCGGCCGCCGTGCGACGTGGGGCGCGGTCCGCCTCTGGCGGGCCGCCGTTTCCCTTCACGCGCTCTTGCGGTCGCCTCGTGAGCGCCCGATACTCGGCCCGACGCCGTGAGGGAGGGCATTGTGGACGATCGGATGGAACGTGGCCGGCAGGTGGCGACGAGCCTCTTCGCCGAGGGTGGGGTCCGTCTCCCGGCTCCGCCCGAGATCGCGCGTGACTGGGGGCGTTTCACCCTCTCCACCGCGATGGGCGATGTCTGGGCTCGTCCCGGGCTGGGGCTGCGCGAGCGCGGCCTCGTGACGATCGCGGCGCTGACCGCGCTCGGCTGGTCGCACGAGCTGCGCCTGCACCTGCAGGCCGCGCGCAAGCTGGGGTGGAGCCGGGCGGAGCTGTGCGAGGCTATCTGGCACCTGGCGATCTATGCGGGCTTTCCAGCCGCGGTGGAGGGGATGCGCGCCGCGCAGGAGGTCTTCGCCCAGGAGGAGTCGCTCGAGGCGGGCGGCGACGTTGCGGCGGAGTAGCGGACGCCGGCATGCGCGTCCACGCCCGCCCGCTGCGCGCGGGCGGGAACTGTTCCGCCGTCGGGAGCGTTGGATCCAGTAGCGGATGTGCCCGGGCCGGCGCGGGCGAGCCTGTGTCCGGCGGTTTCCCGGGCAGATGTCCGCCGGACTTGGGGTGTGTAGCTGTTGTCGCGGTCCGCGTCTTCACGACGGTTCTCACGGCGATCGTTCCTGGCGCTGACGACGGGCGCGATAGCCTCCGGTGTCGTCGCTGGCTGTGGGGGCACACGGCCGGGCGCCTCGCCCACCCCGACGGTCGGGGCTCCTGTCCGCACCGTCTCTCCGCCTGCCACTGTCACGTCCAGCCCTTCACCCACTGCGGTCGCGCCGGCAACCAGCCTCGAAGGGAAGATTGGCCAGATGCTGCTCGTCGGCTTTCGGGGGCTGGCAGTGGACGCGAACCATCCCATCGTGCAGGACATCCGCCGACGGAACCTGGGCGCCGTCGTGCTCTTCGACTACGACGTCCCCAACCGCTCTCCGGTGCGGAACATCCAGTCTCCGCAGCAGCTCACCGGGCTGGTGAGCTCGTTGCAGTCCTTCTCAGCCACGCCCGTGATCGTGGCGACGGATGAGGAAGGCGGAGAGATCGCCAGGCTGAATCCGCGAGACGGCTTCCCCGCGACCGTCTCGGCGCAGGAGCTCGGCTCGAAGAACGACGTGACGCTGACCTACCGGCACGCGTCGGCGATCGCGAGGATGCTGCGTGAGACCGGCATCAATCTGAACCTGGCGCCGGTCGTGGACCTGGATGTGAACCCCAGCAACCCCATCATTGGCAAGCTGGGCAGGAGCTTCTCCGCCGACCCCCAGGTCGTCACCCGCAACGCGCTCGAGTTCATACGTGCGCACCACGACCTCGGCGTGCTCTGCACCCTGAAGCATTTCCCCGGGCACGGTAGCTCGGCCCAGGACTCCCACCTGGGGTTCGTTGACGTGACCAACACCTGGTCTCGCGCCGAGTTGGAGCCGTTCGCGAACGTCATCGCTGCCGGCCAGGCCGACGCGGTCATGACCGCCCACATCTTCAACGCGAAGCTGGACCCGCAGTACCCGGCCACGCTCTCGGAGCGCATCATCGGCGGCGTCCTGCGCGGTCAGTTGAAGTACTCTGGCGTCGTCATCTCGGACGACATGCAGATGGGGGCGATCTCCGCGCACTACGGCTTGGAGACAGCCGTTGAGCGGGCCATCCTCGCCGGCGTGGACATCCTTTCGTTTGCCAACAATTCCGTGTTCGAGGAGGACATCGTGGCTCGCGTCACGGATCTCATCAGGCGGCTGGTAGGGGAGGGGCGTATCAGCGAGGGCCGCATCGATGAGTCCTACCGCAGGATTCGGGCGCTCAAGGCAAGAATCCGTATCTAACGCCGAACGACCGGCTCGCGGCCCGGCGCTGGCAGGCACCGGGACGGCTCTGCGCGTTGACAGCCGTGTGGC
>JAJYLG010000047.1 GCA_021787985.1 Chloroflexota bacterium | reverse complement strand
TCAAGCATCGGGTGTCTCCTTTCGGGCCTGGACGTCGTCTCCTGACGGCTCCCAGGCAATCGGTGACCTTCTCTCACCGAAAGGATGCACCCGATCTCACTTTTCTACGAACCTCGGGACACTACTCCGCAGGCTGGTACTATCCGTACGCAACCCTTTCGGAGGATTCGTCTGGCGCGGTGACCTACCAGTGGATCGCGAGCTATAGCAATGGCGTGTCGCCGCCCGATACATCCGCCTGGGTACAGAACGGCGCGTGGGATTTCTACGCGCCGTGGGGCAGCTACACCATCTACCTCTACGTGACTCCGAAGGACGTACTCGGGCCCGGCTACACCACGGAGTTCTTGCGGGTGGTCTGCACAAGCAGCTCCAGCCCAACGGGAGTTGGCCCTAACCTTCCCAACGGGTGCAACCCACCGCCAAGTGCGGTCGCGCTGAAGGCGATTCCCGGACCGCACTAGACGTGGCGACGGGCGCGCCGGCTGCGGTGTCCGTGGTAGCCGAGCCGCAATTGGTTGACTCGCTCCGCAACGGGCGACGCCCGCCCCAACTCTCCGCGCCATCAGGCCGCGCGCCTTCGTCGGGCCGCCAGCGTAAGCTCGATGAGCGCTTCGACTGCCTCGACGCCGCCGGTTTCGGCTGCGTCGAGAAGCTGCCACGTAACGTCGGCGTTAGCGCGCAGGAGTACCTGCCACGCGTCGGGCCGAATTAGCGCGACTTCCTCCTCGGCCTCGTGGGGCTCACCCGCCACAATCTCGCCGTCAGTTTTCTCCGGCTCACCAGCATAACGTTCGCGCAGCCCGCGTGACCACGTGAGTTGCCGCGCGCCGTGCAGGGCGAGGGCAGATTCGCGCCAGAGGTCGAGGTCCGCCGTGTCGCCGGTGCTGGCGAAGTCCGCCAACACTTCGAGGGGCGTGCGCGAGCCCTCGTGCGCCCGCTTGCCCGCGCCCCTGGCCAGAACGCTCAGCGCCGTGCCTCCGGACGGGGCTCCGTGGCTCGGTGGCCTGCGGAGGGCGTGTAGCGCGTTCTGTTGTGACCACCGCTGTGACCGCTTGCTCGCCGCTGCGTGCATCGGGCTGTACGTTGCTGCGCGTGCCCTCAGAGGCTTGTGGCGCCGTTGCGCCATCGTGCGGGTCGTGGCTGTCCGCTGTCCCGCCCGAACGATCCCTTTTAATCCGCAGGTCGTGGGTTCGATGCCCACCCCGGTCACTATACGCCGCAACGAGTTAGCCCCGGCATAAACGGCCAGGGATTCGCATGTGTGCCCCAAAGTGTGCCCAAACACTGATGTAGGCGCGTGGTACTGCGACAGCGTGCCCCAGTGTGCCCGGCGCGAAGTGAACAGCCCGCCCCCGCCGAGCCTACCGGTTGCCAGCGCGTGCTTTCCCGCACGGCATAACGCCTCCCTGACGTTTCGGAGCTAACGTTCGCATGGTAGATACCGGCGGCGGGCGATCGCCCCGCAGCTCAGGCGCGATTCGTTAGGCAGCGCCGATCCCAACAGGGTGGTCTGTGAATCAACGCGAGTTGATATCCAAGGTCGAGGCACTTCAAAATGCACTTGTTGCGTATGCCACGGGTGGCTCTGCCGACGCCACGGAGTACCGCGCGCTTCGGCAGGAGCTGCTAGCGGAGCCGGGTATCGCGAAGCTGCTTCCCGACTTCGTGGCAACATGTCGAGATCTGGGACAGTTCTGGGGTCTCATCAAGAACAAGTTCGGCCACTACCAGGAGCGCAGGGACTATCTGTGGGGCGAGTTCCGACCCTTGCTCGATCTACTGGAACGTCAGGCACCCCAGCCTGGGCTCGACGACGTTTCCGAAGCGCTCAGTACATTCGGCGCAGATTCGGTCCGCACAGTTTGGGAAAAAGCGCTTGAGCGGCGCTCTACCGACCCAGAGGGAGCGATCACTGTCGCCCGCACCTTGCTTGAGACCGTCTGCAAACACATTCTCGACGAAGCCGAAGTCGAGTATGCAGACGATGCGGACCTGCCCCGATTGTACAAGCTGACCGCCACAAGCTTGAACCTCGCACCGGACCAACACTCGGAGCAGGTATTCAAACAGATATTGGGCGGATGTAGTGCTGTCGTTGAGGGGCTCGGGGCAGTTCGCAACAGGCTCAGCGATAGCCATGGCAAGGGCAAGAAGGCAGCGAAGCCAAGCGCGCGACATGCGCAGCTTGCCGTGAATCTGGCGGGCGCGATGGCGACGTTTCTCGTTGAGTCGCACGAGGTACGCAGGGGCGCAGCCTAACCGGGGCCAGTCCCTCACGCGCACCTCGCTAGACCGTCGGACCCTCCAACCCTCGGAGATCGAGCGTGATTCGTCCAAGGCACTCCCTGCTCGGCTACCTTCCGCCTCGCGAGGCGGCGTTGGCAACGGAGTTCTTCGGCGCCTTCGCTTTGGCCGAGTATTCGCTCAAGACCCTAGGGTACATCCGACAGGGCCGCGAAGATGCTCAGGCCGACTGGTCCACCTACGCCCGCACTATCCAGAAGGGTTTCCGAGAAGCGGCGCCGCGCCAATTCGAACGGGCCTGGGAGGCGCTTACTCAGCACCCGCCACGCAAGCAGGTAAGCGTCGCAGGTAGGCTCGCCTGGAAAGACACGCCGCGGCCAGCCGGGATGTCCGACGCGGCTTGGGGGCTCCTCCTTGTTCGCCGTATCCGCAACAACCTCTTTCACGGCGCCAAGTTCACGCTTGGAGGCTCGGACCAGTTTCGGAGAGACCGCGACCT
This sequence comes from Chloroflexota bacterium, assembly GCA_021787985.1. Taxonomy (GTDB): domain Bacteria; phylum Chloroflexota; class Dehalococcoidia; order DSGV01; family DSGV01; genus JAJYLG01. The sequence goes on along the minus strand of JAJYLG010000047.1, from coordinate 24,442 downwards.
GATTTCAGCCGCGCTGGCAGTTCTGGATCACGCCATGCGTCTCGCTCGGCCTGTCGCGCGCCGCACGCGCTCGAACACAGCAGCCTAAGTCGTCCCGTGGCAGGAAGAAATGCAGAAGCCGGCCGCCCCTCTCAGAGCGACCGGCTTCAACGTTGGCCGCCGATTGCGCGACCAGCCTTTAGACGGCACCGCTATGATACCACGTGGCGGCCCGAGGGGCAACCACCTTGTACCAGACTCCCCCTGTCACTATTGTGAGACCCCAGGGGCTCACTATGGGTGTACCCGTCCCTCCCTATAGTGATACCGATGTACAGTCACGAGACACAGCCACTGCGACCGATAGGCACCAGCGAAAGCAGAGTCACGTGCACCGCGGTTGGGGACCTTGTTCAAGGTCGCGCGCACCCTACCTTGCCGCTCGGGAAGGCGTCATCACGCTGGTGCGCGACCAGTCTTTAGACGGCTCGGAGGCCGCACAACGGCCGGGGTTCGATTCCCACGCCTTCCGTAGCCTCGAAGGGAGATAGCAATGCCGGATGCGACAGCTGCGGGCGCGGGCAAACCCGCCAAGCTACCGCGAGACCTCGTCACTCGATGGGGCGGGCGCAAGGAGTTCTTCGACCACGGGTGGGTCGGCGTGCCGCTGCGCTTTCTGGAATCGCGCGCCGAGATGAAGCCGCACGACCTCACGCCGACGGAGGCGATCTTCATCATTGACCTCATGGCGCATAAGTGGGACGAGAATCTGCCTTGGCCCGGCTACAAACGTCTGTCCAAATGGATGGGCAAGTCCGAAGGCTACGTTCGCAAGGTCGCACGCGGGTTGCAGACGAAGGGGTTCTTGAAGCGCCTGCCGCGCATCGGCGAGACGAACCTGTTTGACCTGGAGCCATTGTTCGCGAAGCTGGCGAGCCACATCAAGTCACCGCCACCGAGCGGCCCGCGTAAGCGGACGGTCCGGGCCCCACGCAAGAAGGCTTGACGTGTCTGGCTGGTTCGAGCGTGCGACTCCATGAGCACCCCTTCCCAAGCGCGGCTGAGGCGGACAAAGGCATCGCCGGAGACCAACGTGCCTCCCGCGACGAGCTTCCGGATGTCGCAAGTCCGCCAGTCCGATACGGAGCCGGAGCTCATTGTGAAGAAAGTTCTCCGCGAGCTTGACCTTCGCTTCCAGTCGCACGTTGGCAGCTTGCCCGGAAAGCCGGACATGGTGATTCCCGACTACCGAACGGCCATACGTGTTCACGGTTGCTTCTGGCACGGCCACGCGTGCAGGCGAGGTCGCCTGCCGGCAACTAATCGCTCCTATTGGCGAGAGAAAGTGAAGAGGAACCAACTTCGTGACGCGCGAACGGAGGCACAACTTCGCAAGCTAGGCTGGAGAGTACTCACGATCTGGGAGTGTCGGGCGAAGGCACTGACGACCCAGATGCTGCTACGCCGCCTCAACAAGCTCAAGCAGTCCCGGATCGCGCTGATCTCTTCCCGTTTGCGTCTGCCTGAAGCGCGTTAGCCACCACCAGCGCAATGCCCCTGGCTAAACGTGGCGGTACCGCATTGCCGATCTGCGATTGGACGGACATCGTGCCGCCCTCAAAGGTGTAATGCAATGGAAAGGTCTGAAGACATGCCGCTTCGCGAAGAGTTATTGGCCGATTGGCCCGGGGGTGAAGAAACCGCCCGCAGGCCGGAGTCACGCATCTTGTAGTGAGTGTCGGGGCGACGTCGTCGTAACTCATTCGGCCATAAGAGCTGCCAGCGCCACTCGCCCCGAGTTCGGTGTGACAGGCCAATTGGAGTGCAGGTGGCAAACTCGTTCGACCGCCTCCGTTCGCCGGAATTGCGGCGATACGCTTGGCGACCATCGGGGGGAATTGCGTTCGTGAGCGCGCTAGTGGATCACCTGCCGCCCGCCTTCGTACCAGCCTGAGAACCTCGCGCACTGTCTTGTGGCGCCTGAATCCCCGCAGCGCTGGGTGCGTAGGCTCCAGCTTCGGAACGGCGCTATCCGCCTTGCCCCTGAGCGCTATCAAGACGAGTCGGCGACGTCGCTGAGGCACCCCAAAGTCGGCCGCATCCACAACCTCAAATCGGATGCCGTACCCCGCCCGTCGTAGCCGCCCGAGTAGGATGGCGAAGCGGCGGTTGTCGCGGAGCCCTGGGACATTCTCCATGACGATCGCTCGGGGTTTCAGAACCTTCACGAAGTGCACGATTCGCAGGACAAGCCGGTTTCGAGGGTCCGCCCTGCTCTTACTTGTTGCCTTGTTACTGAGTGTCGAGAAAGTCTGGCACGGCACACACGCCGTCAGAATGTCTAGGTGGCGAGGCTTCAACTCCAACTCCACCAGGATGCGTTTGGGGTCTAGCGCTGCGATATCGTCGGGGAAAAGCCGCACCTCGGGGTGGTTCAGCGAATAGGTGGCGCAAGCGTCGGGATCGGTGTCCACAGCTGCGAGGACGCGAACACCAGCGGCCTTGTAGCCCGTGGTCACGCCCCCAGGCCCCGAGCACAGATCTATCGCCGTAAGCGTGTTCGTCTGCTTCGGGAGCCTTGGGCCCGTTGGGCGCTTCACTTGCCGCGGGCCTTTCGCTTGCGTCTGAGGGGTTTGGAGGACCGCGCTTCCGCTCGGCCGTTCTTCCGCCCACTCTTGGTGGTCTTTCGGGCCTCTCTTGAGTACTCGGGTGCGATCTTCTTGTATCGCTTGTCAATCAGTCCGTAGACCGCTTGGGCGCGCTGCAGCAGATCGGCATAGGTCTCGACGCGTATGTCGTCACCTGCGAGGCGAACGACCTTCTCTCGAACAGCGCTGTCCCTGCTAAGTTCGCCAACCACGAGCAACCCCCGAATGTACCGTGGGGAGTCAGCGCCGCTGCCGACGAATCTGCTGCGTGCCCAGTCAACGTAGTCCTCAATCTGCGTGAGGTCCTTCCTTGAAAGGACCTTCTCCGGACGCTTGAGCTCGACAACGGACACTTCTCCGCTGACCCTAATACCAAGGATGTCGATGCGCCGCTCGGACTCTGGAACATCCCTCGACTCAGGAAAGTGCTCGCGCAGAAGCCGGGTGTAGGTTGTCTGGCCTTCAGCTTCCCCCCAAGCGGGATCGATTAGCCAAGGGCTCTCCTCGAACAACGGCTGCATTTGCTTGACCTCTAGAGCGCCCTGCTGGATGAAGCCAGCCAACTTCTTCATGGATTCCAGGCGGCCGTCAGAAAGCCGAAGCAGCTCGCGCGCTTCGAAGACGCGCCACTCCGCGAACAGTCGCAACAACGTCTCTACACTACCTCCGGAGTCTTCGATCTCGTCCACGAGCTCCTGGAAGGCTGTGAATTCGATGTTGGACTTGACCACTTCGAGTAGCGGAGCGGCCGACTCCGGTTCGACCGTGGGATCGTCCACAATGAGCCGCACGAGACTCCTGGCAACCCGCTGCTCGCGGTTGGTTCGGCTCTTAAGCCACTCGTCGAACCTACCGACCTTGATGATCTTCTCTTCCTTCTCTTGTCGTTGAAGGTCGACCCACCGCGTGAAAACATCCTTCAGCGCCTTCTCCCCCCATTCGTGTAGCCTCTGACCGGGCTCGGACTCCCAGTTCACCGAGTTGCGCCCAGTCGAGATTTGGTCTTCTTCCTCATCGAGGAACTCCGCGTGCACCTCTCCAACGACGTAAGCCCGGGCGAATTGCTTGTGCGTGGAGCTCAGGCCGAACATTGAGTCAAGCTCGACCACCTTTCCGCGGGCAAAGATGTCCACCCCGCGATCTGTCTGAGCGGCTCTTGCCACCACTCCGATCCATCCCGTCGCATCCCAGTGCTTGACGGCATCAACTTGGCCGTGGCCGTCCAGTTCGTTGATGTCCCACCACTTCTTGCAGTCTTCCTTCAAACGCCGGTCGGACGGTTGGATCGGAGTACCATTGACCAAGACCTGGAAACTGCCGTCGATAATCGTGAACCGTCGCGCTAACTCCTGGCGAATCCACGAGTCCTCGATGGCGCGCGTTCTGTGCAGGTCTCGAACTCGGACCTCTGTGCCAGACGGATCGGCCGTCGGGCCGCTCCGCTCATGTACCACCGTCGGCTCGTACGGCTTTCCGCGTGGCCATTTCTTCATGTCGGCGTAGTCGAGTCTGATGCATACCGCGAAGGCATTAGCGACCGTCCGCACTTCGAGCTGCGATGCCACGCCGAAGGCAGACAATTTGCCGAGCCCCTTCCGTCCCGTGAGCTTCCTGCCGCCAGGTGAGCAATCAGTCCCTAGCTCCTCGCGCCGGTCGCGCCCGATGCGGAGGTATGCCGCTTGGACCGAGGCGGCGTCCATGCCGGTACCGAAATCTCTGACGACGACCTCGGAGTCGCGGGCAAGGGGTCCGGCTGGGAACTTGATCTCAACGCGCTTCGCGTCTGCGTCCCAGGCGTTCGAGACAAGCTCGGCGATTACGGGGGGCAGTGAACTATAGAGCTTCAGGCCGAGGTGTTCGATGGTCGTCGGCTCAAACTCCATGGTGAACTTCGGCAGACTGACCGCAGTCGTATCTGTCATGTCGCGCTCGGTTATGATCGGCCTACGGGCAACGCAGAGGCGACTCAATGTCGAACCAATAGGCAGGTGTTGACAAGAGCGGGCGCTAGGGCCAGAGAAACAAGGGCCTCCGGGCCCGCGCTCTGAGCTATCGCGACTGTTCGGCCATTGTCGCGTGAGCGGCCGGGGAGGGAAGGACACCGCTTGGCGCGCCGCACGCGAGCGCCGCGAGCTTGCCCACGCCTTCCCGGAGATCCGACTCCGACACGATGGCGTAGCGGCGGTACACGGCCTCGGTCTTGTGGCCGGTGAGCTTCATGGCCACGGAGCGCGGCACGCCGGCGCGCTCCAGGTTACGCACGGCCGTGCGCCGAAGGTCGTGGACGATGCGCCCGACGAGCTGCGGCCGAACGAGCCCGGGCACGTTGGCCTTGCCCTTTCCCCGGGCGGCCCGCCTGCATGCCCCCACCCACGCGCGTCGATACGTCCGAATCGGCCTCCCGTCGTGGTGGAAGACCCACGGGATAATCGTGTTGGTTGCCTTCTCGAGCGCGCTCGTGTCCGCACGCTGCGCGTCGAGCACAGCCTTGAGCTGGGGAAGCGCATCAAACGGGAACTCGCGCCCCTCGTCGTTCTTGGTGGTGCCGGGTTCGAGGCGCACGATGCCGGCCTGGAGATCGACCTGACGCCACGTCAGCGGCAGTACCTCGGACTGGACGCGCCAACCCGTGTGATAGGCGAATAGCATGACGGGCCGCAGGTAGTCGGGCAGCTCGGCGAGGAGGGCCGTGAAGTCGGCCTCCTCGAGGAACCCCTGCCGCGCGTTGTTCAACGGACCCATCGTCTCGACGTGGGGGCTCTGCGGCAGTCGGCCTGCACGGACGGCGATGGTGAACATGCGACGGAGCGCCATCAGTTCAATTTGGATGGTGGCCGGCGCGGCGCCGCCGTCGAGGCGACGCGCTTTATACTCGGCGATGCGGTCGGGCGTGATGTCCAAAGCTCGCGTCCCGCCGACGTAGCTGCGCACGCGGGACGTTGTGTCGTTCTCGATCTCGTGGACCGCATCACCGCCAAAGAACGCGCTGAGCCGCGCCAGCGCGTCTTCCAGCCGGCGCCACGAGCGACGGTTCTTGGTGCGGTAGTCGACGAGGATCATCGTCGCGAGGTCGCCGAACGTGAGCTTGCGCGCGTCAGGCCTCAGTTCACCGCGATCCTTTCGCGTTAGCCGGTCGCGCAGGAGCCGCTCGGCGTCGGCGCGCTTCGTTGAGTGCGTGCTCTCAGTATGCCGCTTGCCGCGCAGGTCATAGTAGCGGATGTAGAAATTGCGGGAGCGCCGCCGCTTGTAGATGCGGCCGGTGCCCCAGGCGCGGCGCTTCGGCTCGTCGCTCATCGGGCCTTCCGGTCGGGGGCAAGGTCGCCTGTAGCGTCGTGGACGAGCTGCTCATAGCGCACCCGCGCAAAGCGCCGCGCGTCGGGCGCGATGCGCGCGAGCTTGGCGAAGAAGCGCCGCAGTTCGTCGTAGCGCTCCTCCGCGTCGGCCGCGCTGTAGTCGGCGGTCGCGACGCCGTTGTCCACCTCGGTGAACGCGATGGCGCCGGCGAAGGCGTCCAGGGCGGCGGAGATCAACCGCTGCTCGCGGTGCGTCAGGGGCGCGCTCACGAGGCCGTCCGGGAGGCGCGCTCAAGGCGGCGCACGCCGCGATTGGCGCGCGACCACTGCCGGGCGAGGGTGGTCTTGTCGGCTGCGCGCAGCTGCGCGGCGACGGCGTTCACGCCCGCCTTCAGCTCGCGAAGCGCCGCGTTGGAGAGGATCTCCCCCTTCGCGAGCGTCTCAGCCCGCTGCGCGATTGCGGCGGCGCCTTCGGCGTCGGGAGTCTCCTTCACGAGAGTGAGGAGCGCGGCGCTGATGTCCGCGGTTAGCGCGACGGCGGAATCGGCACTCGCGGTCTTCGCGACCACCTTGAGCTTGGGCGGCGCAGTCGGCTTCGCAGCGGGCTTCACGGCAACCTTGGCGCTGGACGCTTTTGCGGCGCTCGTCTTCGGCCGCGACACTGCGGGCTTCTTGGTGTTCTTCATCGTGCCGGCCATGGTCCTGCTCCTCCGGTTGAGGTGTCGACCCAAGCTTTTGGTGTTTGTTTGGGTCAACTCAAACGTAGGAGCCGCAGGGTTGAAAGACCATGGTAAACAATTGTCGTTTATGCACTTACATAACACCAGGGTCGGCAGCCGGTTACGGCGGATCCGTGTGGAGCGCCACCGTGACCGGCCCTGAGTCGCGACCCACCTACCGGCGCGCTGTCTCACGCAGCATCCAAGTCAAGTCCGCTCGCAAAGGCACGAGCTGCCGCGCGAGGTCCGCGCACCCGGCTCGGCGTAGGTGCGAGACAGCAGCGTCAAAGGCGTCGCGCAGCAGACGGATCTGGGCATGGCGCAGGCCCGTCGCATCGCTGCTCTTCGGTACCAAACGTAGGAGTACCCGCACGCCATCCAAGAATCGGAGCGTGTGCAACTCCTCGCGGAGATACAGACCGAGAAAAGGATAGAGCGCCGCGGGCTTCCCCGGATGACGGCCACCCTGACGCAGGCTGACCGGCCCGATCTCCCGGAGCGCTCGCCGCAGGTCGCGGAGTGCTTCATAGCGGCGTACGATCTTGAGTTGTTCACGAGTCATCTTGGACATCTTCTCCTCCGTATCTTGGCAGTGCTGCTCATGGATACCGGTGACTAGTGCGTCGATGTCTGCCGTCGGCGCTCGGCTCAGCCAGAAGACCGCGCGTCATGGTTCGGCTCGCGAGGAAGCGCTCCACGGCAGCTTCCGGAACGTGCAGCTTGCGGCGCGACAGCGCGATGCCGCCGAGCTCTCTGGCGTGCCGATAGACCCACCGGCGGTCCACCCCGAGCCTCGCAGCGGCCTCCGCCGTCGTGAGAAGCCTACGGGGCTCTTGCGCGCGCGTAGGCGCCACTGGAGCCGTCTCCATCAGGAGACGCGCTGCCAGGAGCGCGATGGCGGCGGGAATCGCGTCGCGCGGCAGCGCGTCGAGCGCGCGAGGAAGGGCTGTGGAGGGCGTCACGGATTCCACCGAGGCGGCCGGGACGGCGAAAGGGCGGCGAACGCTCGCTGAGTTTGGTATCCAGCGCGCGGGCGCCGCGCCGCTCCGTTACTGCGGTCTACGGGTGGTGAACCCCGTGGTGTGCCCGTCTTCTTGGGCTGTGGACGTGTTGGACGTGTTGGACGTTCTTGTACGAAACCTCCTCTAGTACCGCCCTCTAGGCGGAGTTTCGCCGAAACGCGTCCGACATGTCCAACATGTCCAGCGCTCATGGACGTACCGTCACGCTCAGAAGTCCGATCCCCAGCCATCCACGCGCGCCCCTCTGTTTCGCAGGCGTCAGGTTGCCGCGCCGTTCGAGGGCGCGGCCAAACGCCTTGCTGCTCATCAGCGCTGTGCGCATGCCACGTGTCTCTATCCACCAAGAGGTGAACGCCTGGTAGAGGTGTGCCGTCGCCGTCCATACCCCTTCGCGTTCGCGGCAGCAGGCCTCGACGAACTCCCCGATCACGTCCTCCTCCTTCCGATACTCGTTCGTCGCGCTGACCACGCGCGCGGGCGCCGCCAGTCCGAGGCGCTGCCACTCCAGACAGCCGGTAATGGCCCAGTTGAGGATGCCGCTGGCCTCGGCTTGGAGCTGCTCGCCGAGGTTCTTGACCTGCTCCCGGGGCGTGATGCGCACGACGAACGGGATCAGCTTGATGCGACGCCAGAAGGCGATGGAGGTGTCGCGGACCGCCGGCTTGTCGTTGGCCCGCAGCCAGAGCGTGTGTGTGGGCCGGAACGAGAAGGGCTCGTGATAGAGCTCGCGAGCGTGAACGGTGTCCGTGCTCGTGAGCTGCTTGACCGTGGCTTCATCGAAGCGGGCGTCGGTCGGCGTCTCGTTGGCCATGGCGAACCGGATGCCAGCCAGGCGGGGCGTGTCGCGACTCTCGCGGTGAAATCGGTTGGCAAGAAAGGAGTGGAAGTCTGTGAGCACGGCGTAGTCGCCCAAGATGGCGTAGATCGTCTCGAGGAAGGTCGTCTTGCCGTTCCGGCCGGTGCCGTAGCAGAAGAAGAAGCACTCCTCGGTCGTGATACCGACGAGCGAGTAGCCGATCGCGCGCCGAAGGAACGCAACCAGCTCCTGGTCTCCGGCCATCACTCTGTCGAGGAACGCATCCCACTTCGAACACCGCGCAGCGGGATCGAATGTGACCGGGGCGAGCTTGGTCAGCAAATCAGCGCGGTCGTGCGCGCGCAGCAGCCCGGTGCGTAGGTCGAGCGTGCCGTTCTCAACGTTGAGGAGCCAGGGGTCAGAGTTGAGGCGCTCGCGCCTGATGACGATGGCTTTCTGATGCTTGACGGTCTCCAGCATGTCGCTGCGCTTGCGATGGCTCGCCGTGTTCGCGGCATGTCTCGTGAGCGCCTTGAGAGCGTCCTCATCGGCGCGTCTCGCCTGGGCCTCCGCGAGGATGTCGCCCACCACGTCCTCTGCGCGGCGCTGGGCTTCACGAGTCGCGTCGGGCGCCCAACGCCGTTCGTCCCACACGAGCCAGGAGCGCCCCGCGGGGACGAAACGCACGTCTTGGCCGTGCAGGCGCACGTAGCGTTGCGCGTTGCCGATGTCATCGAGCGTCTCGACGCGGTCGGCTGGCACGTACTTCGCCACCGAGCGCGCGATCTTTAGCAGTTGTGCGTCAGCCAGCGGCGGTCGGCACCGCTCAACGTTCATTGTGCGCAGTGCCGCGAGGATCGTGGACTCAGTAGCGCCACGCCGCCGCATGGATCCGGCGAGCGACGTGAGCTGATTGTCACGCTGGCCTTCCCTGAGAATTTCAGGCAGCGGCGGGGCGGCGCTCTTCCTGGACGCGCCGCCTGCGCTGTCGCCGTTGACGAGGCGGACGACGTTCTCTGGCAGCGGCACCATCGGCGCTCGGCTCGTCCAGTGGTACGGCTTACCCGTTTCTGGATGGAGGCTCGGCGGCGCAACGACGTACCCAGCGTCTCCTAGAATGTCGAGCTGCGGCTTGACATTCAGCGAGCGCTTGACGCTTGCCCCGGAGAGCGGCGGCATGAAGTACCAATGCTGCCGATGCGGTCGACCGCTGGTGGCGGTCCGCGTATGGGGCAGTCCGAGCAGCTGCGCGGCGCGCATGCCCTCGGGGCCGTCCACGTCGATAACGATCGGGCCGGTCACGCTGCTGCAGACGATCCCGACGTTTGCCTCGGGGTGCTCGGCCCACCGGGCCTTGATCTGGCGCCGCGACGTCGTGCCGTCCTTGTAGCCGCGCGAGCCGGCGAATGGGTGCTTTCCGTCGAGGGGAATGACCTTGAAGCCCAAGCCGGCGAGGGTCAGGGCCGCGTGGAGGCGGGGGTTCGTTCTCATGGATCGAACGATGGTACCGCATGGGGTGGCGTCTCAAAGGCGATTTCCGAGGGAGCTTTGCTCCCACGGATGCCGTTCTGCATGGTACGGGGAGGACGACTAGAATCGAAGCGGGTTCATTTCGAAAGCTCGCGAAAGGCGATCCTTCGCAATGGTGCCGAGCGCGTAGTCCGCCGTGGTCGTGAGGATCAAGAACGGGTCCATGCGGTTATGGATAAGGTAGACAGCTGTTACGCGGTCGCGGTCACGTTCGCTTGGTCGCTCATCCCGCGCGGACTGTATGAACGTGAGTTCCTTGCGCGTCACAAACGGGAACCCCAAGCGTCTCGCCCACGCCTCTGGCTGCGTTTCACATCGCCAAAGGCGAAAGCTCGCGCGCGCCTCGTCGGAGGCGCGCGTCCCGCGGCAGTAGCGCTCTGCGGCGAGCCAGATTACGCACTCCTTGGCGAGCGCTGCTACGAACTTCTTCGCGTTGGGGAGGCTTGGCCGTCCACCCTTCGGGTACCCGAGAACCCCCAATTCGCGCAGGTACTCGGTGAGTTGCGTCTCGGCCTCGCGTCTGGCGGTGGCGGCGGCCAAATCGCGGTCAACCACCAATCTTCGCAGTTGCTCGACCACCTCCAGCGCTTGGTAGGTCTCCTCGGGCATCCCCAGCGGGTCGTCGGGGTCTTCGATGCGCTGCTCCCTGACGAGCACCGGAATGCGTAGATGGCTGCCCGCGAGCGCGTCGGACAGAGAGATCTCGCCGACGCGGCGCAGCAAGAGATCTCGGTACGCTTGGACAATGTACTCACCGTCGGCGATGAAGCTCGGTGCGTGGACGGTCGACGCAAACTTCCCATCGACGAGGCGCGACTCCACGATCGGAGCACCTCGCGACAGGGAGTGAGGGGCGTCGCTCGATGATGCGGCCGCCATCAACCGCCACGCGTGGTCGAGAACGAGCTTGTTGCCGTCGCTCTTGGCCAGCGCGAGGTACCCGCGTTCCTGCAGCGCCCACAACGGGCAATGCGTCGCGAGCGCGAGGTACCAGGCCCGAATGGCGCCGCCGTCGAACGGATTCGCCAGGAACGCGGCCAGCAGCGGCGTGAGCTCGTCTATCGCGGCTCGGGTTGCGGCCGCCGCGACATGCCCCCTCTTGGTTGCTTCCACCTTGCTGCCTCGGCGAGCCATCGGGCACCTGTGCGCGAATCTGCGACCGAGCATGAATCCCGCTGGGGCTCGGCGTCAAGCTATTCATGTCGGCTCATGACTGACTATGGAACGCGCGATGGCGAAAACATGAAGCCGGCGGGGTCGCGACGGCGAGACCCACTTGTTTCTCCGCGGCCTGCGGCGAGCGCGTCGCGACGGCAGTCTCATCGTGTCTGCTGGAAGGTCCGGTTCATGCAGCCCACGGCGACGGTTCACAATCCAGGCGGCGCGTCGGGGCTGGGAGGAGACCTTTGCATGTGCACACCCTGCGGGGCTGCGCGTGGTCGGCGACGCACGAACCACGACGATCCTCGGCTCCCGCGTCCGTACGACCTCAATGCGCAACCGGCTCTTCGGTCCCGGTTTTGAACCGGGTTTTCCGCGTTCTACGTGCGTCGCGAGTTGTGTCTGGGTGCTAGGGAGCCAGCTCGCGGACGACGCACGCGCTGCGCGGGCCGAACCGAATGCTGTACTGGACGTTCCTGGCGCTGATCGTCGCGACCGGCGTCGCGAGCGCCTGGTACATACTCTCCCAAGAACGGGCGGACCGTCTCTCAAGCTCGGGCACACGCCGCCCGGCACGAGATTTGCGACTGCGGGTTTCGGGTATCCCGGCAGAGGACTGGGTTGTGAGGACAGGAGGAGATGCATGAGCCGCTTACTCGTGGTGATCGGCCCGGTACTCGTCGCCGCGGCGTGCGCGCATGACGCCACCGGCCCGACGGCGGCCACGGTGGTGACCGCGAGCGTGGTCGTTGCCCCGGCGCCAGGGGCTTCGGACGTGGCGCGAAACGGGTCGGTCAGTGTCACGTTCAACTATCCGATGGACTCGGCGTCCTGCGCGAGCCGCTTCGCGATGCGGCAGCGTGACACCAGTGGCGCGGTCGTTCCCGGGCGGATGAGCTGGGACTCCACCTACCATCGGATGACCTTCGCGCCGGACTCGATGCTGGCCGTCGGCACGCTCTTCTACGTGCAGATGCGCGACAGCATGATGACCCGCGATTACATGATGAGGGACAGCGTGGGGATGGGTGGCGGGGGGATGATGGGTGGCACAGGTGGGGGCCAGCACCAGATGCCCGGCGCCCCGATGATGTTCAACCAGCCGCCGGCCGGCGCGACCCGAACCGGCGGCGGGATGCAGTGGTCGTTCACGACTGCCCCCTGACCGCTCCCCGCACGATGCACGAAGCCCGCGCCGGCTCCGACGCGGGCTTCGTCATTCGTACCCGTGCAGGCGAGCAACGCGGGGCGTCGTGTCAAGCGTCCGGGCGCCGCGCCGCTCGGCGGCGCTGCTGCGTTCCCGCCTAGGGCCTGGTGAAGGTCCTGATGTAGGCCACGAGGGTCCGCGCCTGGTCAGCCACCCGCTAGCCCCCACGGAGAGCTGTGGCCCGAAGCCAGCCGCGGCAGTTGCCGGCGGCCTGGCTAGAATCGCACAGGCGCGAGGGGTTCCGCGAGCATATTCTATAGCATGCATCTGCTGATCATCGAGGACGAGGAGAAGACCCTGACGGCCCTACGGCAGGGTTTCGGCGAGGCCGGCTACGACGTGTCCACGGCCCGCCGCGGCGACGAGGGGTTGGTGCTCGCGCGGTCGAAGACCCACGACCTCGTCATTCTCGACATCATGCTCCCCCACCGCGACGGGTGGGAGATCCTGGCTGAGTTGCGCCGCACCGGGGCGCGCGTGCCCGTCATCTGCCTCACCGCCCGCGACAGCGTCGAGGATCGGGTGCGCGGGCTCGAGCTGGGCGCCGACGACTATGTGGTCAAGCCGTTCGCGTTCGCCGAGCTGCTGGCGAGGGTGCGCACCGCGCTGCGCCGTGGCGCGGGCCCCAACGGCACGGTGGTCCACGTGGCGGATCTGGAGGTGGATTTTCTGCGGCAGCGCGCGTCCCGCCGGGGGCGCCCGCTCGACCTGACGGGCCGCGAGTTCGCGCTGCTGGGCCTGCTGGTGCGCCGCCGCGGCGAACCGCTCGAACGGCGTGAGATCGCGGCGCAGGTCTGGGGAATGCCGCGCGATTCCGATAGCAACGCAATTGACGTCGCGATCCGCCGCCTGCGCGGGAAGGTGGACGAGCCCTTCGAGCGCCCGCTGATCCACACGGTGCGCGGGATCGGCTACGTGCTGGACGAGCGGCCGTGACCTCGGCGACCGCGGGACCCGCGCCGTGGAGCATCACCCGCCGGCTGACGGTGCTGTACGCCGCCGCGGCGCTCACGGTCCTCGCCATCGCCGCGTCGGTGCTCTACTGGGGGCTCGCGCGCAGCCTGCGCTCGGAGGACGACCGCTTCGTCCTGGCCAAGGCCCGCGAGCTGCGCGCGTGGGCGACGCGGTTTCCGGACCGGCCCGACATGCTGCGGAACGAGATCGTGGTCGAGTCGGCCGTGCCCACGCTCCAGCCATACGCCGCCCGCGTCCTCTCCGCCGCGGGCGAGGTGGAGGCCGCGAGCCCGGGCATGGAGCGGGACCTGCCGTCCTCCCGCTTCCCGAGACCCGGCGCACCCCGGCCGGTCGAGTGGCGCGCGCCGAGCGGTCGGACCTACGAGCTGTTCAGCGCGCCCCTCACGTCCGTGGGCGGGCGGACCGTCCAAGTTGCGCTGGACGTGAGTCGCGACGCCCAGGTGCTCCACGTCCAGGCGGCACTGCTCGCGCTCGTGGTCGTGCTCGGCACGCTGGTTTCGGGCGGCGCCGGCTACCTGGTCGCGCGCCGCGGCTTGAGGCCGCTGGATGGCATCACCGCGACCGCGCGGACGGTGTCGGCGACCCAGCTCGACCGGCGGCTGGGCGTCGCCGCCTGGCCCGCGGAGCTGGCGGACCTGGCGCGCGTGTTCGACGGCATGCTCGACCGCCTCCAGGAGGCGTTCCAGCGCCTGAGCGGCTTCTCGGCCGACATCGCCCACGAGCTGCGCACGCCGCTCACCAACCTGCGCGGGGCCGCCGAGGTGGCCCTGCGCCGCGCCCGCTCGCCGGAGGAGTATCGCGAGGTGCTGGAGTCGGCGTTGGAGGAGTACGAGCGCCTGACCGACATGATTGACCGGCTGCTGTTCCTCGCCCGCGCCGACACCGGGGCGGCGGCGCTGGAGCGCCAGCACCTGGACCTCCGGGCGGAGATCGAGGCCACCTGCGAGTACTTCATGCCGCTGGCCGAGGAGGCCGGCGTCGCCCTGGTGCGCTCCGGGAGCGCTTCGGTGGACGCCGACCCGGTGCTGGTGCGGCGCGCCCTCGCCAACCTGGTGGCCAACGCGCTCGCGCACACCCCAGACGGGGGCCGCATCACCGTGACCGCGGAGTCCGCCGACAGCGGCGCCATGGTTCGCGTCGCGGACACCGGCACCGGCATCGCGCCCGAGCACCTGCCCCACGTCTTCACCCGCTTCTACCGCGTCAGGGACGTAGCCGCCTCGAGCCGCCCGGGCGCGGGCCTCGGGCTGGCGATGGTGCGCTCGATCGCCGAGCTGCATGGCGGGTCCGCCGCGATCGCAAGCCGGCCAGGCGAGGGGACCACCGTGTCGCTGCTGTTCCCCGGCACGGCCCCGGGGGGCGGGCGGGACGCGCCCGACATTACAGCGCGGTAATCCGCTCGCGGGTACTCTCTCTCGGTCGGCGTCGCGACGACGCAGGCGCGCCTGAGAGGAGGACCGTTCGATGCCGGAGCGATGGCCCGGGCCCAACCGCAGCAGACGCGGCTCGGACGCGGTTTTCGCGCCGCTCGCTCGATCCGGACCTCGCGCAAGTGCCACCGCGCGCGCCTTGGTCGCGCTCGCATTGGCCGCCGCTGGGTCGGGAGCGGAAGGTTGCGTGCGCTACGTGGCGCGACCGATCGCGCCGGAGCGCACCGCCGCGGCGCTGGAGGCCCGGCGGCTCTCCGACCCCGCGCTGACCGCGTTCCTGCGGGCCGGGGACTCCAGCCGGGCCGCGCCGCCCGCCGCCTGGACGCTCCCGTCCCTCACCGTCGCCGCGCTGTACTTCAACCCCGACCTGGCGGTGGCGCGCGCCGACCTGGGCCTGGCCCGTTCGGAGGTGATCGCGGCCGGCGCGCGGCCTAATCCCACGCTCGACGCGGACGTCGCGGCGATCACCCACGGCGGCACGAAGTCTCCCTCGGTGCTGAGCGCCGTGCTGGGCGTGCCGTTCCTTACGGCGGGGCGGCGCGGGATACGGATCGCGGAAGCGGAGGCCGCGAGCCGCGCCCAGCGCCTGCGGGTCGAGGGTGCCGCGTGGGCCGTGCGCGCCGCCGTCCGGGACGCGGCGCTCGCGTGGTGGAGTGCGAGCGAGGGCGTCGGGCTCTCGCTCCAGGCGACCGGCGGCGAGAGCGCCCTGGTGACGATGCTCCAGCGCCGCCTCGCCGCGGGGGAGTCCTCGGCACTGGACGTCGGGCGAGAGGCGATCGCGCTCAACCGCGCGCGCGCCGCCCTGCGCGGGGATGAGATGCGCCTGTCGGCCGCGCGGGTCCAGCTCGCCGCGGCCGTGGGCGTGCCGGTCGAGGCGCTGGACAGTGCGCGCCTCGACCTCGACGCGTTCGGTGGCTCTTTGCCAGCCCCGCCGAGCGACGTCGCGGCGCACGCCAGCGCGCTCTTGGAGCGCTCGGACATCCGGGCCGCGCTGGCCGACTACGCCGCCTCCGAGGCTGCGCTGCGGCTCGAGGTGGCGCGCCAGTACCCGAACCTGACGCTGAGCCCCGGGCTGCATTGGGAGGCGGAACTCAAGGGTCTCACCATCGCGCCGTCCATTGTGCTGCCCATCCTGAACCGCAACCGCGGCCCCATCGCCGTGGCGGCCGCCGGCCGCGACGCGGCGGCGGCGCGCTTCACCCGGCTGCAGGCCACCGCGTTGGCGGCTGTGGATCAGGCGCTCGCGGAGTACGCCGCGTCGCTCCGGGCCCTGGCGTCGGCGGACTCCGCCGCGCTGGGGCAGCGGGCCCTGGCCGAGCGGACCGAAACGCTGTTCCGCGCGGGCGAAGTGGACCGCGTGGCCCTGGTGAGCGCGCAGGTGGCGGCCGTCGCGACCGGGCAGGAGCAGCTCGCGGCGCGCACCCAGGCGTGGACCGCCTTGAGCGCGCTGGAGAGCGCGACCCAGCGGCCGCTCGTTGGCGCCGGCTGGACCGTTCCGGCCGCCGCGCTGGACACCCTGCCGGAGGCGGCAATCCGATGAGCGACACGAACTCACCCCGCGCCCCTCGCCCGCTGGGAGGGCGCGCTCGCCGCGGCCCGGCGCTGGCCGCCGCCGCAGTGGTCGTCCTGGCCCTTCTCGCCTGGGCACTGCTGCGACGCTCAGCCGATGCCGATCAGCGGGAGGCCACTCCCCCAGCGCGCCAACGCCCTGCTGATACCGACGAGGCGGAGGCGAAGCCGTCGGCCAGCCCGGCGACCGAAGGCGGCGTCACGTCCGTGGCGCTCGATCCGGAGGCGCTGGAGCGCACCGGCATTGAGGCCGTTTCCCTCCGCGTCACCGAGTATCGGGCCTCGATGGCCGGGTACGGCGCGGTCGTTGACGTGGACTCCCTGGCGGTGGCGCGCACCGTTCTTGCCGCCGCCGTAGCCGCCGCGACGCGAACGGAGGCGAGCGCCGCGTCGGCGCGCCAGGAGCTGGCGCGCGTCCAGGCGCTGAACGCCGCCGATCAGACGGCCTCCATCAAGGCGCTGGAGGAGGCCCAGGCTACCTCGCGCGGCGCCGACGCGGAGGCAGAGGCGGCGCGGGCCGCGGCCCGCGCCCGGGAAGCCGCCGTCGTGCAAGCATGGGGACCGGTCGTCGGCCGCTGGGCGGCGGAGGGCGGCCCGTCGTTGGACGACCTGCTGGAGCGCCGGCGCGTGCTCATCCTGGTGTCGCTGCCGACGGGCTCCCTGCTCGGCACCCCGCCCCGGCACGCCACCGTGCGCGGCGCCGGCGACGCTGTCCAGGCAACCTTCGTGTCCACCGCCACGCAGACCGACCCGCGGACCCAGGGTGCCGCTTTCTTCTATAGTGCGCCGGGGGCGCCCGACCTGTTGGCGGGGATGTACGTGACGGTGGCGCTGCCGGTCGGCACAGCCGAGCGGGCGTTGGTGGTGCCGCGCGCGGCCGTGGTCTGGGCCGAAGGCGGCGCCTGGATCTATGTGGAGACCGGACCCGCGACCTTCGCCCGCCGCTCCGTCTCCACCGACGAGCCGACCGCCGAAGGCTACGCGGTCACCGATCTGCCCCTCGGCTCCCGGGTGGTGACGCGCGGGGCGCAGCTCCTGCTGTCCGAGGAGTACCGCTCACACGCGCGGCCGGTGAGGGGCGACGAGGACGAGGGCGAGTGACCCCGCCACGGCCGAGGCGAATCGTGCGGGCGGCGCGAATAACGCTCACGGGGCGGCGCGAGCCCCTCACCGCGCGATGACCGATCGCCAGCACACCGTGCTGCAGGCGATCGTCCACGGCTCGCTCCGCCATCGGTGGGTGGTCATCGCGCTGGCGGGGCTGCTGGTCGGTTACGGGCTCTACAGCCTCACCCAGGCCAAGTTCGACGTGTTCCCCGAGTTCGCGCCACCCCAGGTCGCCATCCAGACCGAGGCCCCGGGCCTCGCGCCCGAGCAGGTGGAGCTGCTCGTCACCCAGCCGATCGAGATCGCCCTCCAGGGCGCGCCGGGCCTCGCGTCGCTCCGCTCCTCGTCCATTCTCGGGCTGTCCGTCGTGACGGTGGTCTTCGATCCCGGCAGCGACATCTTCCGCGACCGGCAGCTCGTGGCCGAGCGGCTGACGGCGCTCGCGGGCGCCCTCCCCATGGGCATCGGCGCGCCCGCGATGACCCCGCTGACCACGTCCGTCGCGAGCGTCCTGTACGTGGGGCTTACCTCCGACCGCCTCTTGCCCATGGCGCTCAGGACCGAGGCCGACTGGACGGTGAAGCGCCGGCTGCTGGCCGTGCCCGGAGTGGCCAGCGTCCAGGTGTTCGGCGGCGAGGTGATGCAGTACCAGGTCCAACTCCGACCCGACGCTCTAGTGCGCCTGGGCCTCGGCGTCGGGGACGTCCTGGCCGCGGCGGGCCGGGCCACCGGGGTCGTCGGCGCCGGGTACGTGGACACCCGCAACCAGCGCCTGACGCTGCGCACCGAGGCGCCGGCGCTCTCCGCCGCCGCACTCGCCGCAACGGTGATCACGAGCCACGATGGTCGTCCCGTCCGCCTGGCCGACGTCGCCACCGTCGCCGAGGCGCCCTCGCCCGCCATCGGCGCCGCGGCCGTGATGGGCCGCCCCGGCATCCAGCTCAAGGTTAACGCCCAGTACGGCAGCAACACGCTCGAGGTCACGCGCGCCATCGAGCGCGCGCTGGCCGGGCTGCGACCGACGCTGGCCGCGGAGGGGATCACGCTCCACCCGGGTCTGTTCCGCCCGGCGAACTTCATTCAGGCCGCGACTCGCAACATCCGCTCGTCGCTGGTGGTCGGCGCCGTGCTGGTCCTGGGCGTCCTGTTTCTCTTCCTCGCCGACTGGCGCACGGCCACCATCTCCTACGCCGCGATCCCCCTGTCGCTGCTGGCCGCAGTGGCCGTGATGTCGCGCCTGGGCTACACGCTCAACACCATGACCCTGGGCGGGCTCGCGATCGCCATCGGCGTGGTGGTGGACGACGCCGTAATTGACGTGGAGAATATCGTGCGCCGCCTGCGCCTCAACCGCGCGCGGCCGGAGCCGCTGGCGGCCTGGCGGGTGGTGCTCGACGCCTCGCTCGAGGTGCGGGGTGCGATCGTCTATGCCACCTTCGCCGTGATCCTGGTCTTCCTGCCGGTACTCGTGATGTCGGGGCTCGCGGGGCGCCTGTTCGCCCCGCTCGCAGCGGCGTTCGTGGCCGCCGTGCTGGCGTCGCTCGTCGTCGCGCTCACGGTGACGCCGGCGCTCGCGCTCGCGCTCCTCGCGCGCCATCCGCCCGCGCCCCAGGAGCCGCGCGTCACCCGCTGGGCCAAGAAGAGCTACCGGCTTCTCCTGACCGCCGTCGAGCGGCGCCCGGCCCCTGCGCTGATCGGTGTCGGCGCGCTGGCCTTGGCCGCGGCCGGTGCCGTGCCCTTCCTGGGCGGCGAGTTCATCCCGCCGCTCAAGGAGGGCAACTATATCGTCCACATGGTGCTGGTGCCAGGCACGTCCCTCGAGCAGTCCATCGCGCTCGGCGACCGCGTCGTGGTCGCGCTGCTCAAGCTCCCCTACGTGAAGTCGGCGGTGCAGCAGGCGGGCCGGGCCGAGCTGGGCGAGGACGTGGTGGGCACCAACTCCTCGGAGATTGACGTCGGCCTGAAGCCGCTCTCGGGCAGCCAAACCGCGGCGGCCGAGCGCGCCATCCGGCGCGTCCTCAGCTCTTTCCCCGGCGCCACGTTCGCCATGTACACCTTTCTGGTGGAGCGCGTGGACGAGATCATCTCCGGCTTCCGCGCCCCGGTCGTCGTCAATATCTATGGGCCCGACCTCGCGGCGCTCGACCGGGCGGCGACGAACGTGGCGGCCGTCCTCGCCACGGTGCCGGGGGCCCAGGACGTCCTGCTCCAGACCCCGCCCGGCATGCCGCAGGTCGCCATCCGCCTGAGACCCGACGCCCTGCTCCGCTGGGGCCTCACGCCCGTGGAGGTGATGGACGCTGTCCACGTGGCGTACGACGGCCAGACGGTCGGGCAGGTCTATGACGGCAACCGGGTGTTCGACGTGTCGGTCATCCTGCCGCTCGCCGACCGGGGCGACGCCGCGCGGCTTGGGGCCTTGCCGGTCCGCACGCCGGCCGGGATCTACGTGCCGCTCGGCCAGCTCGCCCACATCTACGAGACCGACGGGCGCGAGCTGGTGCAGCACGACGCCGGTCGCCGCGTCGAGTCGGTGACCGCGAGCGTCGCCGGCTCGGACGTGGCCGGCTTCGTGCGCGAGGCACAGCGCCGGCTGGCCTCGGGCGTGCGGCTGCCTCCGGGCAGCTACTTGGAGTATGCTGGGACCGCCGAAGAGCAGGCCGCCTCGCGCCACGAGCTGCTGGTGAACGCAGCGATGGCGGCGGTGGGCATCGTCATCCTGCTCTCACTGGTGACCGGCGACTGGCGCAACCTGGCGCTGATCCTGGCCAACATCCCCTTCGCCCTGGTCGGCGGGGTCCTGGCCGACTTCGCCGCCGGCGGTGCCCTCTCGATCGGCACGCTGGTCGGGTTCGTGACGCTGTTCGGCATCACGGTCCGCAATTCCATCATGCTCGTCTCACACTATGAGCACCTGGTCCAGGACGAAGGGCAGGCGTGGGACGCGGCGACCGCCGCGCAGGGCGCGATGGACCGGTTCACGCCCATCGTCATGACCACGCTGGTCACGGGCCTCGGCCTGCTGCCGCTGGCGGCCGGCATGAACGCGCCCGGCCGTGAGATCGAGGGGCCCATGGCCGTGGTGATCCTGGGCGGACTGGTGACCTCCATGGCGCTGAACCTGCTGGTACTGCCCCCACTGGCCCTGCGTCTGGGGCGGTTCCGGCCGGGGGCGGACGAAGGGATCTGAGGAAGATGCCTGCCTAGTGTGTGGCCCTCGAGCCGCCGGACGTGCGGAGGTCGCAGGCACGATCGACCTGCGAAACGGTCATGGTGACATACGGGCCGGCCGACCGCCGGAGAACCCTCACTACATGCTGCGCTCAGGCGGCGAATCCTCCGAACACGCGTGACCGCAACTGCACGAGGTCGCGGCTCCGCTGGACGGCCGCCGCCGTTCGGGCGCGCCGTCCTGGACATACTCGGCTCCGGTCAACAGGGCCGCCTCGGCCCGCGCGAGCTCTTGCCCGAGATAGGCCGCGTGGTCGAGCCGGGATACCAGTCCCTTCTCGGTGGCCGGGAGGTAGAGCTCGGCCGCGGCGCGACCTTCTATCACCGTGTCGAGCACCCCGTTGGTCGCGAAGTGCTCCAGCAACAGCCTGCCGCGGGCTCGGTCCACGAAGATCACGAAGTACCCCGCGGGATCACCGATCATGCGCTCCGGAAGGTATCCGGTCACGGACCGAAATACCGGGTTGGCGGGGAACGGATCGGCCGGCCCCGGATCGCGCGCCGCGCAGGCACGGACCTGGCCGAGGATCTTGTCCGGGACGTCCTCGCCGATCAGGTCAACTATCTCCACGGTCCGCCGAAAGTGCTCCACGGCATCGGCACCGATGTTCTTGAGGGTCGGTCGCTTGCCCTTGGACCCTACGATGCGCCCGCGCTGGTCAATCCCGGCCCGGGCCAGGGAGAGGAGCGACTGGCCCGGCAGATGCCCGATGGTCTGGCGGGAATCTGCGCCGCAGAGGACCAGGAAGCGGATATTCGGGTTCGCCAAGACATTGGTGATGACACGCTCGATGCCCAGGTTCTCCGTGTGGAGGGTGCCGACAATCGAGATGGCGCCCTCTCCGCTCCTGGCTATCGGTTCAAGAAGCTCCTCGGCGTTGAGCGTGCAGACCGCGACGGGAGCTCGATAGCGCGCGACGGTGTAATCGCCCGGAAGCGGAGGCCAGCCCGCTCGCGCTTCGGACGGTTCGGTGGGGCACGGGGCGATCTCCACGTTCGTGCCCGATCCGTTGAGGGCGTTGACCGCCAGGGCGGGGTAGCACACTTCGCACCCCAGGCAGTCGTACTTCCGCGGGGCGAGCGCGGCCTTGCCCTTCAGGATGGCCGACGCGAGCCGCGCCGGCAGGGTGCCCTCAGACTGGGCCTCGTCAAGCGCCTTCAACGTGTCGTGGAAGCACCCGCACGGCGAGCACTTGCTCGCGGCAGTGGCGCGGTCGAGCTGTGCGGCCGCTTCTTCGGCCGACTCTTCGGCGGATGACGCCGACGGCCGGTGAATCGTCGTTTCGTTTTCCACTACTGCCGCGCTCCCTGTAACGCTGCTGGCGACCTTCCTGCATCGCTTGGCAGGTCCTCGGTCAGACAGAGGCCCTGATCGAGAAGGCTCACCACGCACGGGTCCACGATGCGGTAGTGCATCTGAGTTCCGTGGCGCCGGGAGGCCAGGATCCCCTTGTCCACCAGCCTCTGAAGCTGGTTCGAGACGGCCTGCGTCTTCATGCCGACGGCCTCTGCGAGGTCCCCCACGCACAGATCCGGCTTGCGTATCAGAGCGTGGAGCATCCGCAGACGAGTGCCGTTGGCAAGGACCTTGAACGACGCTTCCAGGTTTACGGCCTGTTCGGCGTCAATGAGCGAGCGCTCCTCGATCCTCGGCTTGGGCGGGCAGCAGGCGACCGACGTTCGCCCGGCGCTGGTCATGGCCGCTTGTTGGTCAGACACAATTACACGGTATCGTGGAATAATATCGGTGTCAATGAGCAGCGATAGTCACGCACGGGGGGGTTGACGGTATCAATGGCGGTAGATATATACGTTGCTAGATATGGTCGCCTCAACGATGCCAACGCGCCTCGATCAGGAGTCCCCTGACTCCGTCGCTGACCTTTTCAGGGTGCTCGCGGAACCGGTGCGTCTCAAGTTGGTCCGGGCTCTGACGACGCAGTGCAAGGCCGTCTCCGCGCTCGTTGCCGAGACGGGCCTGGCTCAACCTCTCGTCTCACACCACCTGCGGGTTCTGAGGGACGCCGGAATCGCCCGGGGCGACAGGCAAGGGTCGTTCATTTTCTACTGCCTCACCGATGAGGCGGTCTGGAAGATGGTCCAGCAAGCTGCAGATCTGGCGTCAAGACTCGGGCTCGATCGCTCGTAGGAGGAAGTGATGCCTGTCTATGGTCCCTGGTACGGTCCCTGGTACCTCTTCCCGATTATCGGCCTGGTGTTGATGGTCGTCATGCTCTTCCTGGTGTTCGGACCGCGCGGGCCGTTCGCGTACTTCTCGGGCCGCCGAGAGTGGGGTGGACCCTCCGACCACGACCCTCGCCAGGAGAACGCGCTTGACATCCTGAAGCGCCGTTACGCCGGCGGGGAAATCACCCGGGAGCAGTTCGAGCAGATGCGCCGCGACGTGGAACGGTGAGGAGCAAGATGCGGAATGAGACGGAGCGGCCCGCGCTGGACGGCCAGAGGCAGCGCTGGGAGCGCACGCTCGCGACGAAACCCGAGATGTTCGGCCGCGACCCCAGCGACCCGGCCCGCGCCGCCGCGGAGGTCTTTCTCGCCGGGAGAGCGCGCCGGCTCCTGGAGCTGGGAGGCGGTCAGGGGCGCGACACGTTCTTCCTGGCGGAGCGCGGCTTCGATGTGGATGTCCTCGACTACTCGGAGGCCGGTGTCGAGGTCATGCGCACCAAGGCGCGAGAGTTGGGACTCCTGGACAGGGTGGTCCCGGCGCAGCACGACGTGCGGCGCCCACTGCCCTTCCCGGATGCCAGCTTCGACGCCTGCTACTCGCACATGCTGTTCTGCATGGCGCTCACGACCGTGGAGCTCGAGGCGCTCTCGCGGGAAATCCGGCGCGTGCTCAAGCCGGGCGGGCTGTGCGTCTATACGACGCGGACCACCAACGACCCGGACTTCGGCAAGGGCGTCCACCGCGGCGAGGACCGTTGGGAGAACCAGGGCTTCATCGTGCACTTCTTCGATCGAGCGAAGGTGGAGCGGCTGGCGCGCGGCTACGAGATTGTCTCAGTCGTTGAGTTCGAGGAAAGCAAACTGCCGAGGCGGCTGTTTCGCGTGACGCTCAGGAAACCGGTGTCCTGATCTCGTGGCCGCCGCGATCTCCAAGATCCGCTCCAGTGGCGACGCCGCTCGCTGCGCGGGAGAGGAAAGGAACGATGCGAGAGACGCTGCAGAAGATGATGGAGAAGATGATGTCCGGCGTGATGAGGCCCGAGGACATGCCGCGCATGATGGACTCCATGATGGACCACGTCTTCAAGGAGATGCGAGAGCAGGATCGCGTCGCCTTCATCGAAACCATGATGCCGCGCTGCATGACGATGCTGTTCGCCGAGTTGCCACCGGCGGAGCGTCGAGGCTTGGCGGAGTCCATGCTGCGGCGAATGGCGGATGAGCTCAAGGCCCAGGCGGAGGAGTAGCGGGCGAGATGGACGTCGGCGCGCCCATACAGTAAATCCTCCGACGCGTACGGTGTACCCCAAAGTGTGCCCCGTTCTAGCGGTCGCGAACGGAACCAGCGAGACTTGCGCGAACGGATGGTGACTTGCGAGATAGCTGATGGTGCCCTGTGGTGTCCGCTGGTACTCCTGCCAGCGCGTACTTTTAATCCGCAGGTCGAGGGTTCGATGCCCTCCCCGGTCACTGTTGGTCTCGCAATGAGTTACGTCGCTGGCCCGCACCTCCCCGGAAGCGCCGCGCGGCTCCGTTGTGACCACAGGTGTGACCGCCGGCGACCGCTGGCTCACGGAACGACCCTCAT
>JAJYLG010000124.1 GCA_021787985.1 Chloroflexota bacterium | reverse complement strand
GGCAAAGAAGGCGGCGGGCTCCAAGGGGACCGGCGCCCCCGGAGCCTAGCCGGGCGTCAGAGCCCGACCCCGCCCACGGGCGGCCCCGAGCGACCCTGCGCGGCGGCCGCCCTGGCCAATTCAGGGGCGCTGTCCGGGGCTGCCGCCTGTGGCTCCGAGATCGTCCCCTTTGACGAACGCCTGCACGCGGTCCCCTTCGAGACGCTCTGGGCAAGCGCTGCCGGGTAGCTCACCCGCCAGTTCGCGCAGCGCCTTGACCAGCGCGTCCAACTCGCCCGTCGAGGTGAACAGGTGCGGCGTCACGCGCACGCCGTGCACCCCCGCCCCGTCGATCGCCACCGTCCAGATCTTGTAGCGGTTGAACAGCGTGTCGGCCAGCGCATCGGGCGTGGGCCCACCACGCCGACATTCGCGATGGCGCACGAGCGCGCCGGGTCGGTCCAGTAGTGCTGGAGGAAGCGCAGGCGGTGGGCCATGTCCGCGGTCTTCGCCACGGGCAGGATCTGCCCCGTGATGTTCACCATGTGGCAGACCATGAGGAGCCGCGTGCGCGGCGTGACCGCGCTCTCGTAGAGGCTCACGATCTCGTCGTCCGAGCGCGGATCGAGCGCCAATGAGACCGCGCGGTTGACGATCCCCTGGCGGCGCGCCGCCAGCGTGAACATGTCCAGCATCGCGCCGTAGCGGCGTCCACGACCTCCAGCTCCGCGTGCGCTCCTCGATCCACTCGGCCACGGCATAGCCGTGCATCAGGCGCCAGGTGAGAGTCTTGAGGACCAACGCGTCGAGGGTGCCGTAGAGCAGCTCACCGGGGTGGCGCAGCATCGTCACCCCACTAACCAGGTTGGTGGGAAAATGCAGCCGCGGCGCACGCCGTCAGGGCGGGAAGCCCGACCTCGCGGCGCCATCGCCCGGCGCCCATATTCCGGCCGTGCCCCCCAGCGCCACGCCGCAGCCGTCCGCCGGTCCAGACCAGGATGCGGCCGCGACATCCTCACGCGTCTTCGCGTCGGCGTTCTGGGCGCTGCGGACGTATCGCGGCAGCGCACTGCTCCTGGTCGCGACCTGCGGGGTGGGACTGGCGGCGAGCCTGGTCGTCACCACACTGGTGGCGAGACACGGCACCGGCATGGCGCCCCGCATCGCGCTGCCGCCCATCCCGGATGGCGACTACGGCGTCGCCTGGAGCGCCTTCGCCGACAGCCCCGCGGACATCCGGCGGGCGGCGGTCGCCGGCCTCCTCGATCTGCTGCTCGGCGTGGCCCTCGGGGTCCTCGCGGCCGCCGGCCTGACGACGCTGGCCGTCTCCACGGCGCGCGCCGACGCCCGGGAAGCCGAGATCGGCGTCCGGCGCTCCGTCGGAGCGTCGCGCAGGACGCTGTTCCGGACCGCGCTGGCCGAAGGGATGTGCCTCAGCCTCCTGTCCTTCGTCATCGGATGCGGCGCCGGCTTGATCGCCGCCCACGTGGCGGCGGAGACGTGGCCCGGCACCGCCCGAAGCGCCGCCATTGGACCGAGCCTCGTGGCCGGCGCCGTGACGTCGGGGTGCATCATGCTCGGCGCGCTGTTCCCGCTCATGTTCGCGCGCCGCTCGTCGCAGATCGCCGCCGCCGAATCCACCCCGGTCGGCCTCGCCGTCCCGGCCGCGCAGCTCGGCCTGAGCCTCGCGGTGCTGGCCGCCGCGTCGCTGCTCAATCGCGGCGCCGCGCGCGCCGGCGCGCCGGGAGCCGGGACCGCCTCCGGTGCCGTGGCCCGGATCGCATCGCGAGACTCCATGCCCGTGCGCGCAGCGGAATACGCCGCCCTGCTGCGCCGGCTGCACGCCGACGACGCGGAAGGCCTAGCCAGCCTGGCCAATCCAGGGGCGCTGTCGGGGCTGGGCGTGCTGGACGTCGTGTGGTCTCCGTTTTCCCTGTGCTCGCCCGCGCTCGTGCGCGTGCCGCTGAAGGGGTGCTGGGCCGCGTACTACGCGGTCAGCGCGGACTCGTTCCAGATGCTGGGCCTGCACCTGGTCGCGGGCCGCGCCCTGAGCGACGCGGACGACCTGCGCGCGCCCCGGGTCGCGGTCATCAGCCGTGCGCTCGCCTTCCCCGTCCCACCGCGGGACGTCGTGGGCCTCACCATCCACGTCGCGCACCAGCCTACCCCGTACACCGTCGTGGGCGTGGTGGACGACCAGCCGCCCGTCGGTCTCGGCGGCGGCTTCGTGCCCCGCCGCGCGGTCTACCTCAGCGTCCTGCAGCACGCCGTGACGCCGGCGGACCTGCTGGTGCGCACCCGCGGGGGTCCGACGGTATCGGCGGCGGCGATGTCGCGGGCGCTCGCCGAGACGTTTTCCGTCCCGGCAGGAGAGCCGCCACGCACGACCGTGGCCGCCCGCGCCAGCGAGGCCGGGGCCCTCGCCACCGACGCGGCGCCGCTGCGCTGGTTCGGGCAGTTGTTCACCGCCGAGGGCTGGGCAGTGCTGGCGATCGCGACCGCCGGGACCTTCGCGATGATGTGGCTGTGGGTGGCGTCGCTCGAGGGTGAGCTGGCCGTCCGGCGGGCCGTCGGCGCCCGGCGGTGGCGCGTCATGGGCTACGTGCTCGCGCGCGCGCTGCTGGTGGCGGCCGGCGGCGTGGCCTGCGGATCCTGGCTGGGCATGATGGTGTGGGGCGGCGTCGGCGACATCGTGGCCGGCCTCCCAGCCTGGGACCCGGCCAACGTCGCGCGCCTGGGCGTGCTCCTGGCCACAGCCGCCCTGGCGGGCGCCTGGCTCCCCGCCTGGCGCGCCACGCACACGCCGCCGGCGCGCCTGCTCGCGGCGCAGGGGTGACTGCGTAGATTGTTCGGTACGCCCGTCTACGCGTCCCGCAACACCTGCGTGGCGTCCACGGCCACGGCGCTCCGTACGGCACCGGCTGCGGCCGCGAGCGCCGAGATCAGCAGCACCGCGGCTGCGCCGATGTACACGCCGGGCTCGAGCGGCGACACCCCGAACAACAGGGCCCGCGCGCCGCGAGCGAACAGCAGCGTCCCGACGACTCCCAGTCCGAGCCCTGCGGCCGTGATCCGAAGCGTGTCGCCCAGCACGAGTCGGTGGATGTCCGACGCCGTGGCGCCGAGCGCCCTGCGGATCGCCAGCTCGCGGCGTCGCTGCGCGATCAGGTAGGCCAGGACGCCGTACACACCGAGCACGGCGAGCAGGACGGCCATCGCGGCAAAGGCCGTCAGCAGATCGGCTCCGAGTTGCCAGGTGCGCACGGCGCGCTCGAAGAGCGAGGTTGCCGGCCTGACGCGAATGAAGGGCGCGTCCGACAGCAAGTCCTCCAGCGCGATCTGGGCCCGCTGTGCCACCCGACCCACGTTTCCACTGACCCTGAGCGCGACCGCGGTGAGGGGAAAGAGCTTGGCCAGCTGCTGAGGCTCGGCCGGCGAGCCAAGGGGCACGTAGGCCTCCACGAGGGCCGTGGTATCTCCCGGGGCGGGCCGGCGGTTGTGAGCCACGCCGATCACCTCGAGGCAGGGGGAGCCGGCGGCCCCATCCTTGACGCACCGTCCAATGGGGTTCCCCCCCGGCCAGTACAGGTCCGCGAACGCCTGGCTGACGATGATCACGCGCGCCGCTTGATCGGCCGACGTGAAGTCGCGGCCGCGCAGGATCGGCGTACCGAAGGTCCGGAAGAAGCCGGAGGTGACGGCGGTGAAGTTCTTCGGCCCCCGATAGGCCGCTACCCGCGGCAGAGAATCCCTGCCGGGGACCGAATAGCCCCAACTGATGAACCCCGGCACGATGCCGGCGTCGCTGAGGGCGACCGAGCGCACCCCCGGTATAGCCATGAGCCTCTCCGTGATGGGCCCGATCAGCGCGTGGGCACGCCCTGGGGTGTAGCCGGCGCCCGCCAGATTGAGGTCCGAGACGAGGACCGAATCAAGCGACATCCCAAGGTCCACGCCCCTCGCGCTACGCAAGCTGCCGACGAACAGGGCCGCGCCCGCGACCAGCACGGTCGCGAGAGCCAACTGCAACACCAGGAGAATCCGGCGAGCGCGCGCATGCGCCGGCGAAGCCTGCCGCGACCCGTTCGCCAGCTCGAGCGCCAGATTGCCCCGCACGGCGCTGAGGCCGGCGCCCACCCAGCAGACCCCCGCGCTGACGCCCGTGACGACCAGCGCCGATGCCAGCCGCCGCCAGGGGAACGGCGAGGCCGCGGGCGCGAGATCCGTCAGGAGCAGTCCCCGCAGCAGGGCCGCTCCCCAGCGGGACGCGATCAACCCCGCGCCGCCGCCGGCGAAGGCCAGCACGCTGCTCTCGAGGAGAAGGCCCGTGAGCAGCCTGCCGCGCGTCGCGCCCAGCGCGGACCGTACCGCCAGCTCGCGGCGGATCGCGACCGCACGGGCCAGCAGTAACCCGGCAACATTGGCGCACACGATGAGCAGGAGGATGGTGGCGACGCCGGCCAGCCAGGGCGTGATCGGGAGTGCGGCGGAGGCCATCTCGCGGCGCAGACTCATGACGGAATGAACATCCGCCGGTTGACCGCCCAGGAACCGGACCGTCCACTGCGGCGTCGCACTCGGCGGATTGCTGCGAGCATAGATGAGCCTGGCTTCCGCCTGCGCCCGGGCCACTGTTGCGCCCGGCGCCAGCCTGGCGACCACGCGCAGCCAGAAGTAGTCCCGACTCTCTAGCGCAGCGGGGCCCGCATCGAACCTGGTCGTCGTGATCGGGAGGAAGAGATCAATCCGGTTCAGGGCCAGCCCGGTGAAACCGTCGGGGGCGACGCCGACGATCGTGTAAACATCCCCCGCGACGCGCAGAGTTCGCCCAAGCACGTTGCGCGCGCCGCCGAACTGCCGCTTCCAGAAGCCGTACCCGAGGACGGCGACGTGCGGACCGCCGGGCCGGTCCTCTGCGGCATCGTAGAACCGCCCCAGGGCCGGCCGGACACCGAGCACCGGATAGAGCGACGCGGAGGCGAGCATCGCCTGGACGGGGATGACGCCCGAGCCACGGATGATCGCGTAGGGACGGGGTGGCGCATACCACGCCGCAACCCCGCTGAACGAGCGCATCTGATCGCGCAGGTCCAGGAAATCCGGGTATGTCCGCACCCGCACGTCCACCAGGTCGCCGACGCCCCGAACATGCGCGGGCGGCCGGAACAGAAGGGCGTCGGTGAGGTCCAGCACGGTGATCTCGGTTCCGATGCCCAACGCCAAGGGGAGCACCACGCTGGCCACGAACTGCGGGCTCCTCGCCAGGGAACGGAGGGCGCGTCCTGCCTCGGACACCACGGCATCGAGCGTCACGTCGCCCTCCGTTCGGGCAGTCGTGGGAATCCCGGAGTCGCAGGTCGCTCCTGCGGGTGTGGACCCCGACCCCAGCCTACGGTCTCCGCGGCACGAGGGCCAGCGGGCCGTCGCTACCGGAAGTGTGACGGTTGAAAATCAGCCACGCTATGGCTAATTTTCAACCATGATCCCAAGGCACCTCGAGGCCGAGCTGGTGGCCGCCCTGGGCCGCAGCCCGGCCGTCTTTCTCAACGGCGCCCGGCAGACGGGCAAGAGCACGCTCGTCCGGGCACTCGCCGCGGGCCCGCACCGCGCC
>JAJYLG010000046.1 GCA_021787985.1 Chloroflexota bacterium | reverse complement strand
AAACGAACTCGAACTGGTAGCCGGTGTCGGTCGAGTGGTCGCGGTAGTTGTCGGTGAACGGGATCATCTCGGACACGGTTGCGACGCTCCTCCAGGAACGGGCCCGCCAGGCCCTCGTTTGGCCCATGCTGTGCGATCCGCCCGGCGACGTCAATCCGGAATCAAGGCGAATACCATCGGGGGTCGAGGGACCGCGGCGCCCCAGCGCTCGTACGGCCCACGCTCGGTCTTGGTCCGGATGCGCGTAGCGGGCCGATGCGGGGCCTCGCGCCGCCGCAAGAAGGGAGCGAAGACGCGTCGCGCCGACGCGGTCACCGAGCGTCGCCGTCAGTTGAGGATCTTCTCCATCACGATGACGTCGACCCAGCGGCCGTCAAGCATGCCTTGCTCGTGATAAACGCCAACCGTCAGGAAACCGTGGCGCTCGTAGAGGCGCATGCCGGGCAGATTTGTCGGAAAGGCAGCCAGCACCATTTTGTGATACCCGAGCGCGCGCGCCCGAGCCTCGAGCGCGCCGAAGAGCGCATCGCCGATGCCGCGGCCACGCTGCTCGCGGGCGACGTACAGCGAGCAGTCGACGACGTGGTCGTATGCCGGCCGCGGATTGAACGAGTTGAGCGAGCCCCACCCGAGCACGACACCGGCGCTGTCCACCGCGACCACGACCGGGTGCCGCGAGCTGCGCGCCTGCAGCCACTCCGCGCGCTCCTCCGGACCGCGGAGCTGGGTTTCGAGGGTGGCGCACCGGTCCTCGATGCCCTGGTTGTAGATGCGCGCAATGGCGGTCGCGTCTTCGATGGCTGCGTCGCGAATCTGCATTCCGGCCTCCGTCCGTGCCCGCTCGACGAGGCCCGACCACGAGCGCGCCCGCTGTCCCAAACCGCTGAGGTACGCGGCGAGGAAGTCGAGCGTGCCGGGGTCGACGCAGTAGTAGCGATCCGGCCCCTCTCCACTCGTCTGGACGATCGCCGCCTCCCGCAGGGCAGCGAGGTGCTCGAACAGGCTCGATTGCGGGACGGTCAGCGCCCGCAAGAGTTGCGGCCCGGTGCAGTCCTTGCGATCGGCGAGGGTCTCCACGATGCGGAAGCGTACGGGATTGGCGAGCGCGCGCAGGATGCGAACGGCTCGAGCCTCGGCAGCCGTCTGCTCCTGTTTCAACGTCTTCATGGCGCCAGGTGCCCCTGAGCACGGATTTTCCCGATTTTCCGCTATACTCACCGCGTTGGCAAGTGGCCGGTGTCGTTCTGGTATCGCCGGTCAACTGGCGCCGCACCCGGCGGGATGCGACTGTGCAGCGGGAGGCGAGCGGGTGAGTCCGCGGACGCGGCTGAGGGTTCGACACCGTGTCTACTACGGCTGGGTGCTCGTCGTCACCCTTGGCATCACCGAGGCGATCAGTTGGGGCGTCCTGTATTACGCGTTCGCTGTGCTCATCCAGCCGATGGGCGAGGAGCTGGGCTGGACGCTGGGCGAGCTAAGCGGCGCCTTCTCGCTCGCGCTGCTGCTACGTCGCCGTCCCGAGGATGTGGGCTTGACGATCGACGGCGAGCCAGTCGCCGTCGCAACGAGCGGTGCGCCCGCGGTCCGGCGCTCGCCAGGACTCCCGGTCGGTGAGGCGCTGCGCACGCGGTCGTTTCGGCGGCTGGTGCTTGCCTTCTGTCTGAGCGCCGCCATCTCCACGGCGGTCCGCGTCCATCTCGTCCCGTATCTCATCGGGCGGGGCTTCGACGCGGCTTCGGCAGCGGCATTCACCGGGACGATCGGGGCGATGCAAGTGTTGGGACGTATCGTGCTCGGCGCGCTGAGTCACCGCGTCTCCATTCGGGCTGCCGCCGTCGCGGCGTTCGGTCTGCAGGCGCTCGGACTGCTCGTGCTCGTCGCCGCGCGCGACACCCTCGGCGTGATGGCCTTTGTGGCGGTGTTCGGGGCCAGCTTTGGGGCGGTCACGCTGGTGCGGCCCGCCTTCGTGGCCAGCCTCTACGGCCGAGGGCAGTACGCCAGTATCGCCGGGGTGCTGGCGTTTGCGACGACGCTCGCCCAGGCGGCCGCACCGTTCGGGGCAGGCGTCGCCCACGACTGGCTCGGCAGCTACGATCCGCTTCTCTGGGCGTTCGCGGTCCTCTCCGTCATCGCGGCCCTCGCGCTGCTGCCCGTCCGGCAGTCCTCGGCGTGGAGCAGGGAGAATCCGGGCTGACAGGCGGTGGGCATCCGCTGTCGGTGCGTAGCGCGGCGTCGCGGAATGGGCCGCGTCCAGCCCGCCACGCCGGAGCGCGCATCGCGCGGGGAGGAATCGTGGCGTCGTGACGAGACATAGGGAGACCGCGTTGCGCCGCCGCGCCCCTCACCGGTGGCCGGCGAGCGTCACCTGCCCTTCCGCGAACGTGATCGACACCGGGTGCTCCCGCATGTCGAGCGTACCGGCACGCGTCCCGTGCAGCAGCCGGTCCAAGATGGTCCGCGTGATCGGCCCGGGGAGGTTCCCTGCCCGGAACGAGATGACGTCGATCCCTGGCTTCTGGCCCGTGAGGTCGAGCGTCCCGCGTGCGAGCACGTGCACGTTCCGACCCAGCGCGCTCACCGTGCCGGTGGAGTCGGCATATCCGGCGGAGCAGAAGTGCACCTGCAGGTCGCGGAGGGGGACGTCCTTCTCGGCCAGATACTGGACCCCGCGCGAGGTGACCTCGCTTTCGGTCAGCGTCACGGTCGCCCGCCCGGCGGTGGCGGGCTGCTGGCGGAGCGCCGCGCTGGCGGCGGGCGATACCGGGATCGGCCGGTCGCTGCACGGGCGCGGGGTGCCGGTGAAGACCAGGAAGCCGGCGAGCACCACGACCGCGATCACCACGCCGACCAGCGTCGAGATCAGGATCACCGTGACCTTGATGACGCTACCGATTACGGACGCACCGTTCGCGGTCCCGGCCGCCGGGGGCGCGGCGGAGCTGGCGGCAGCGGCTCCGCCCCCCTGGCCGAGGGCCGCCGCCGCGCCGATCGCCGCGCTGCCCGAGGCGGCGCCTGCTCCGGCGGCCTTGGCGGCCGTGCCGAGCAGCCCGCCACGCTTCTTGCGCTCTTCTTCCGTGGACAGGGGGGCGCCGCAACTCTCACAGAACGCGCTCGCGGGTGGGTTCTCGGCACCGCAGGACGGGCAGGTCATCGGCCCCGGCTCGGCAGCCGGTGCCAGCGCCGCGCCGCACGCCTCACAGAACGCGGCCTCGGCCTCGACCGGCACGCCGCATTGAGGGCAGGCTGCGGGTGTTTCGGCTGGCTGCGCGGCGGGCGCGCCGCAGTGCTCGCAGAAGGCGGCGTCGTCAGGCAGCGGAGATCCGCAGCTCGCGCACTGGGGGCTCATGGTGATCCTCCCGGTTGAGATCTCCCCGTCGCCGGGCGGGCGGGACGCGAGGTCATCGTTGCGACCTGCCGCGACGCGGGGACGGTATCCAGCCCGACCCGACGATGACCGCTCCGGACGCCGCGAGCAGGTAGAGGCCGACAGCGGCCGAGATCGACCCGCCGCCGGACGGCCGCGAGAGGACATACTGGATCTCCGCCACGCCGAGCGCCAGCGGGAGGCTGCCCGCGAGCCCGGACAGCGCGCGCGAAGGGCCCGCGGAGAGCCGACCAAGCCCGCCGGCCGCAAGCGCCGCCAGCCCGGCGGCAGCCATCAGGATCACGACTATCGCGTCCCACGGGGCGGTCAAGTCGACGAGGTCGGAGATGCGGAAGATCGCATGGTCGTCCAGCGGGGCGACGCCCGCGCTGGCGCCGAATCCGGAAACGCGCGCCCAGTCGAGCGCGACGCTCAGTCCCGCCAGGGCGAAGGCCGGCGCCGCCACGAATCCGCCAAGGTCGAGGTGGCCCCGCCGCGCGGCCGGGCGAGGCGCCGTCGTGCCAGCCGGCGGCGCGGTCCGAGCCGGACGGGTCGGAGCGGTGGCCTGCCCCCGCGCACTGGCGGTGGTCGCGTCAGCGGCGGCGGGTGCACCGCACGTACGGCAGAACCGCGCACCGGAGCGCAGGGGGGCGCCACACGAGCGACACCCAGTCGGCGCGGAAGGGGCCGCGGGTGGCCCGGGGTTCGCGAATGAGGTCGCCACCGGCGTACCGCACGCCGGGCAGAAGCGCGTATCCGCGGGGAGCGCCGTGCCGCAAGCGGTACAGAAGCGCGGCGGCGCTGACGGCGGGTCGGCGGGGGCGCCGCACGCCGGGCAGAACCGCTGCGCCTGCTCCAGGACCCTGCCGCACTGGCGGCAGCTTGCCGGGGACATCGTCATGCGCCACCCCCCTCCCCTCGCCGCCTCATGCGCGGCGGTATTCGCACCCTTTAAGATTGCGTTCCGTGCGTCTGTCAGGCAAACTCGGACAGTACCGGCGCGGTGAGTGGGGCCGTGCCCGACGGACGGCGTGGCACCGTCGCGAGATGGTAGTCGCGGAGGAGAGCCGGCGGCGCCTCGACGGCGGCCGGCGCGCCCCTCGGACCCGCTCCCCAGGCGCTCGGAACGGAGGGCCGTATGGACGTGGCGAGCAACCCACCGAGACCCGATCCCACCTGCCCCGCCTGCGGCAGCCAGGCATCACCCGGCGCGGTCTTCTGCCGAACGTGCGGCGCACGGCTCGCTCCCGAGCCGGCCACGGTGCCCGGATCACGGCCCTTCCCCGGCGGGTCGGCCGGCGCGCCGCCGCCGTCTGAGCCTGTCCCCGCGGAGGCGGGGGTCGCGGGGCGCGCACGGGCGGCCGGTGGCGGCCGGAAGCGCGCGGCGCTGGTCGCGGCCATCCTGCTGCTGCTCCTGGCGGGCGCCGGCGCGGGCGTTGTCCTCGCCACGCGCGGTGGCGGCGGCAGGGAAGCGGTCCAGGTGCCGGGCGCGGGCGGCACCGCGGCCCCGGAGACCGCGACGTCGTCCGGCACGGACGCGCGCGCCGCGCTTCGCGGGCTGCTGCTCGGCCTGACCGACAAGACCTTCCGTGTGACGTATGGCATCACGGGCACGGACACCAAGACGGGCAAGCCGCTCGATGTGAAGCTGATCGTGGCGTCCGCGCCGCCGAAGGCGGCCGTGGTCATCCAGGGGGCTCTGCCTGCTGGCGCGGGCGAGACCGTCGCCATCGAGGCGGCGACGGTCATCTTCGACGGCGCGGACGTCTACCTCTGTCTCAAGACGTCGGAGACGCCAGGAGGCTCATGCCTCAAGACGCCGGCGGAGACGCTTGCCGGTCAGGGTGGCGGACCGGTGAACCTCGCGACGCTGGTGCAGACGGCGCTCGACACGATCGCCAAAGAGGCGAAGCTTGTCGTGACCGAGGCCAAGGGGCAGAAGATCGCCGGGCGCGACGCGCGCTGTTTCCATCTCAGCGGCAGCGGCGGCAGCGGCGGCAGCGGCGGCAGCGGTGGCAGCGGGTTGGTGTGCGTGGACAAGAAGGACGGGATCCCGCTGCTGCTGGAGGGCGATGTCTCCAGCAGCGGCCTGTCCGCGACGCCGGCCGCCGGTCTGCCGCCGATCCAAGGTGCGGTGAAGGCGACGATGCGGGCCACGTCGGTGTCGTCGAGCGTGCCGCAGTCGACCTTCGTCCCGCCCTATCCGGTCGTGCGGCAGCCCTAGGACCGCTGCTCGACGGGCGGGCCGCCCGGACGGTGGACCGGCGCGCCGGTTAGGGCGCCCAGGTCAGCGTGGCCGCCTGGGTCACGAAGACGATGTAGGTGGCGCCCTGCGTGACGCCGGCCAGGGTTGCGCTGTTGCCCTGGGGGAACAGCCAGCGGAAGATCAGCGGCGCGCTGGCCGGCACCGGGTAGAAGAGACCGCCCCACTTGCCCGACAGCCCGTTCGCGTCCAGGTACATCCGCACGTCATCGACCGTGGATCGCGACGGCCCCGCCCAGGTGATCATGTTGAAGCCCGGCGTCAGCGAGGCTGTGCTGACGATGGTGTAGGCGAAGGTCGTGTGCGAGGCTCCGCCGTTGGCCGCGTAGCTGGCCACGATCGAGCCGGCGCCCGGCGACCCGGCCGTGAAGGTCGTGCTGGCGGAGGCGCTCGAGGCCGGGGAGAAGTTCGTCCCCGCCCACGAGGTGAAGGCGAAGTCGCCGGTGCCGGTCGCGGTGCAGGAGACCGTCTGACCCACGGCCACCACGGTCGTCGTGCTGCTGCTCCCCGGAGTGCAGATGAGGCTCGCGCTGCCGCTGACGAACGCGAAGACCGCGTCTTCCGTGATGGTGAACGAGCCCGCCATCCCCCCGCCGGACACCTGGTAGGACGCGGTCACGGTGCAGTGCGTCGGCGTGCCGGCGTCGTTGCGGTCCTCGCTCACGGCGGTCGTGTTGTCCGGGTCAGCGCCGGTGTAAGTCCCCGCGACGGGCGTCGCGCTGCAATTGCTCCCGCTCGCCGAGAGCGCGACGGCGCTCACGGTGACCGCTCCGGCACCCATCGTCGCGTTGTAGAAGTCGCTGTCCGCCGCGCCGGTGAAGTCGGCGGCGCTGACGTGGCTGAGCATGGTCGTGGCCGTGGTCGAGCCGACGCCCGTGCCGGACCATGTGCCGAAGGTGACCGGCTTCAGGTTGAAGACCACCGTCGCCCGGTTGCCGTCGTTCGCCTGGTACTGGATGGTGGCGGTGGCGGGGTTGGTGAGGTTCGAGCCGAGCACGAACGTGGCCGAGCTCGCGGTCGGCGCGGGGGTGGCCGTCGGTGTTGCGTGGATCATCAGCCAGGAGCTGGGCGAGCCCGAGCCGGAGGTCATGACCACGTTGCAGATGATCACCGTCCCCGGCATGAAGCTGGCCGACCCGGAGGACGCCGACTGCT
Source organism: Chloroflexota bacterium (assembly GCA_021787985.1). GTDB lineage: Bacteria > Chloroflexota > Dehalococcoidia > DSGV01 > DSGV01 > JAJYLG01. The sequence continues at coordinate 20,690 of JAJYLG010000046.1, read as the reverse complement.
GGAACCCCGCGCTCACGTAGGTTCCGCCCGGCGTGGCGCAGCTCAGCGTGCCGGTCGCGGCGCGTACCCGCGTCCCCGAGAATGCCGCGGCGATCGCCAGCAGCATCACCGTCGCGATGACCGGTGCCTTGCGGGACATTCGCCGTGCGGGTGCCATGCGCTCCATGTCGCTCCTCCCGGGGGCGTGCCCGCCGCGAGGCGGCTCCGGCGGGCCGCTGGATGGGCGCGCCGCATCTGCGGATTTGTCGTGCAGAACGTAAGCCAAGCGCGTCAGCGCTGGCAAGCGCCGGGGCAACTGTCACAGCAGCGAGTGGAAACGCCGGCGGACGAAGGATCGAGCGTGAGCCTACGGCGGGCGCTCCCGCGGCTCCAACTTTCATCCACGCCCGGTGGACCGCGTTACAGAACGGCCGTCCGCGTCATCGCGCGCGCGAGAGACGCACTATCTCGGCGGCGACGAGCGGGCGGCCCGCCTCAGCGGGCCGGCGATGATGGCGGGGGGCACGCGATGTTGACCGAATACTGGTGCGGGTCGAGCAGGTGAGCCGGGATGAAGATCTTGACGGCCGCCGTGCGGCGGAGCTGCGCCTCGAAGTCGGCCAGCGCGGTCAACCAGCCCGGGCCGCCGCGCTGCTGCGCCGGCAGCTTGTCCTTCACGAACGCCTGGACCGTTTTCCCCCAGAGAATGCCATCGCGCATCCTCTGCTGCCAGGCGGGCGAACTGAGGATCTGGGCGGGAGCCGAGAGGCCGGTCGATGCCAGGTCTTCCCGCGCGCCGGCGGCGGGGTCGCCGCCGGACGCTAGCGCCTCCTGCTCCATGCGCGCCTTCTGCCCGAGGGCAGTATGGATGTCCGTGTCCGAGACCGTGACGCCGTGCGCCTGCCCGTACTGCATCACCAGCACGTCGTCGACTGCTCTCGACAGTGCCACGTTGGCCGGCCCCAGGGGCCGGAGCGTGGAAGCGACCGGGCAGTCTCTATCCAGGTTAGTCTTGAAGATAGTGTAAGCTGTCCAGTACCGGGCGAAGAGGACCGGCTGGCCGTTGACCGTCGCTACGACGGCGGGGAGCGACGGGTCCGGGTTGGCGAGCATCTGGTAGAGCTCGCCCGTCGAGTTGCTCGAGGCGGCCGGCCCGGCCGTCACCGCAAAGCCGACGGCCACGCCGGCGAGCACCCCCAGCGCCAGCAACACCAGGACCGGCCTCCGCCACGTGTCGGTCGTCAGCCGGTGGAACGCTCCCGCGCCCCGCATGGCCTATTCACTCCTCCACTCGACGGCATGACTGGTGGACCCGAGAGGGGAGCAGGATGCCAGCGTCGCCGTGTCGCCGCGCGCCAACAGGGAGGTCAGCGCCACAGCCAGCGGAACAACGCTCCCGCGGCAGGGCCTTCTCGCGCTCACCGATCGTCTCGTCCGGCCGAACTCTACCCCCGCCGCCGGAGCCGCGTAAAGGGGAGCGCGTATGGAAAGCGCAAATTGCCCGCTTGGAATGGACGCGCCGCGTCACCGCGAGCGCGGCCCGTCGCGCCCCTGGGCCTCCTCCGCGCCTGGGCGGTGCGCGTCTGCTGCCGTCTGGGTGGCGCGCAGCTCCTCGAGCCAGCGGGCGAACTCCGCCTCCGGGTCGTCCACGCCGAGCGCCGACGCGGCGGTGCGGCGCGCATGGACGCCGGCGGCGACGAGCACGCGCTCATCGGCCACCTGGCGGCTGCGGTCCTGTGGCAGCACGGGGCCCCATTGCGGCCGCACTCGGCAGGGGAAGAGCCGCTCGCCCGTCATCCGTTCGTGCAGCCGGAGGACCAGCTCGCCGCGGCGGCGGTAGGCGGCCGTGCGGATCAGCCGCTTGCGCTCGACCTTCTTCATCAGCGGGTCGAGCTCGGTGTTGAGCGCGACGCCGGAGAGGCCGGCGCGGTTCTCGCCGAACGCGCTGCGGGGCGCCTCGGCCAGGTCGTGCAGGGTGCGGTAGAGCAGGTCGATGTAGTCCACGTGCAGGCGCACGCCGCCGCCCTGCAGCAGGTCGAGCAGGTAGGCGCGCGCCTCGGCCGGCAGCTCCCACACGGCGCCCGGTTGCACGGCGATGTCCTCGGCCGCCTGCACGTTCTCGAGCACGGCCACCGGGTTGCCGGAGAGCTCGAGGATGCGCGAGAGCTGGCTGAGCGCCCGGTTGAGCTCCACGGCGGACTCGCGCACCTGCTCGAGGTCGGAGAGGCCCCAGAACTGCTTGGGCTCGCGCAGATTGGGGAAGATGACGAACGGGATGAAGCCGTAGGGGTTCGGGCCGCGGAGGTGCGGCCGGTCGTCGAGATAGAGCTCGAAGCGGTCGGTAGTCCACAGCTCGGCTGCCCAGGCGGGGGCGCGCAGGTCGCCGACGCCGAAGAGCGCGCGCGCCTCGTCCGGCTGCAGGCGGTAGCGCGCGGCGACCTGCACCACCTGGCGCGGGTCATCGGGCCGCCACCAGGCGAAAAGCCCGTCCACGTCGGGCGCCGTCACGCGTGCGCCGCCGCGCTCCGCGTCCCAGGTGACCTTGTAGCAGGCATCGCCCAGCACCGCGCAGTCGGTCTCCGTCTCATAGTCGAGCTGCTCCAGGCCGCCGGCGTCGCGGACCTCGCGCAGGACGGCCTCGGCGCGGCGGGCGCGGGCGACGGGCTCGGGCGAGTCGTCCACCGGGTCGACGGCGACGTCGTGTCCCTGCATGAGGTAGGCGGTGACCTTGTCGACGAGTGCGCGGGCGTAGTTGAAGGTGAGGCGGTCTGCCAGGGGCCGGCGGCGGCGCGGCGCGCTCGGCCACTGGTCGCCGCGGTAGAAGGCGAGGTTGTCGCGGTAGCGCCGGCGGCGCTCGGTGTCGAGGCGGGCCAGGGCGGAGGGAACGAACGGCATCAGCGACCCTCCCGGAGCGTGTCTGCCCGCAGCCTGGGCGGCGGGCTCGCGGCCGGGCAACGGTCGCTGTCAGGACAGCCGGGCTGGTGTGGGTCTGAGCCTGGATTCCCGCCCTCCTGCGCAGGGGCAGGGGGGGTGGTTTCAGCGGCGGGGCGTTTCGGGCTGCCGCGCCGAGGACTGCTTCACCAGGTAATTCTGGAAGCGGTCGCGCAGCTCCGCCTTGAGGAACTTGCCGGCCGACGTGCGCGGGATCGCGTCCACGAAGACGAAGTCGTCCGGCAGCCACCACTTGGCGAAGTGGGGCGCGAGGAAGTCGCGCAGATCGTCCGCGCTGACGGTCATGCCCTCCTTGAGCACCACCGCCGCGAGGGGTCGCTCGTCCCACTTGGGGTGGGCCACGGCGAACACGCAGGCCTCGAGCACCGCGGGGTGGCCCATGAGGGCGTTCTCCAGGTCGACGGAGCTGATCCATTCGCCGCCGGACTTGATGACATCCTTGGCCCGGTCGGTGATGCGGATGTAGCCTTCCTCGTCGATCGTGACGATATCGCCGGTCTTGAACCAGCCATCCGCAGTGAAGCGGTCGGCCGCCTCGGGGTTCTTGTAGTAGGCCTTCGCCACCCATGGGCCGCGCATCTGCAGCTCGCCCATCGTCGCGCCGTCCCGCGGCAGCACGCGACCGTCGTCGCCGACGTGCCGCAGCTCGACCAGCGGCACCGGGACGCCCTGCTTGGAGAGGACCTCCAGCTTGGCCGCGTCGTCCCAGTCGGCCATGTGCCGCTTCAGCCGCGCGAGCGTGCCGAGGGGATCGCTCTCCGTCATGCCCCAGGCGTGGATCACGCGCAGGCCGTGCCGCCTGCGGAAGCCGTCGATCAGCGCGGGCGGCGCCGCCGAGCCGCCGACCACCATGCCGCGCAGCGCCGAGAGGTCCCACCTGCCCGGGTTGCGGTCGAGCAGGTCGAGGATGCCGAGCCAGATGGTCGGCACTCCCGCGGTCAGCGTGACGCGCTCGTGGGCCAGCAGGTCGAGCAGGCTGAGCGGGTCGAGGTGTGGGCCGGGGAAGACGAGCTTCGCCCCGGTGAGCACGGCGTCGAACGGCAGGCCCCAGGCGTTGGCGTGGAACATCGGCACCACGGGAAGCAGCGTGTCGTTCTCGCTCACCGCGAGCGCGTCGGCCGTGCACGAGGCGACGGTGTGCAGCACGATCGAGCGATGCGTATACACGACGCCCTTCGGGTTGCCGGTGGTGCCGGACGTGTAGCACATGCCGGCGGCTGCCCGCTCGTCGATCGTCGGGTAGGAGAGGGTCTGTGGCTCGCCTCGGATCAGGTCCTCGTAGTCGATGTAGCCGTCGGGGGTCGGACCGTCGTCCGGCAGCACCACGACGTGCTGGACGGTGTGGACCTCCCGCCGCGCCTGCTCGTAGAGCGGCAGCAGCGAGCGGTCGACGAACACCACCTGGTCCTCGGCGTGGTTGATGATCCACGCGAGCTGGCTGTGGTGGAGGCGCAGGTTGAGCGTGTGCAGCACCGCCCCGACAGCGGGGATGCCGAAGTACAGCTCCAGGTGGCGGTAGTGGTTCCAGCACAGCGTGCCGACGCGGGTGCCCTCGGTCACGCCGCGCTTGCGGAGCGCGTTGGCGAGCTGGAGCGTGCGGCGATAGAAGTCGCCGTAGGTGTAACGGTGCAGCGACATGTCGGGGGCGCGGCTCACGACCTCGTTCTTCGAGAACAAGCTCCCCGCCCGCTCCAGCAGGTAGTGCAGGGTGAGCGGGTGATCCATCATCAAGCCTTCCACGGATCAGCGACCTCCGGGAACGTTTACGGATAATGAAGGAGACCCCGCGACGGCAGGCGTCGCGGCGTGCCTCCATGATAGCGCCGGCCCCGGTGGGGCAAAGCGCGGCGGACGGCCGCTCGGCCTCCTTCATCGAGCGCATCAGGCGCTCCATCCCGAGGATCGGGTCGTCCCCCCGCCTTCGCCTGTCTGCCCGCCAGGCAGGCGGAGGCAAGCGTCCGCGTTGCGGCGGTTCGCGCCACTCCGCTCTCAACCGGTGCACATCGCCGGGTGATCCGCCCTGCGCGCGGCCTCAGATGCCGGCCACGTGGCGGCCCGGCGCGAGGATGCCGTCCGGGTCGTAGGCGGCCTTGAGCCGCCGCATCAGCTCCAGGTCGGCGCCGGACACGTCCCACGCGTCCACCCGGCCGACCGCGGCCCGCGGCAGGCGCTCGGCCAGCGCCACGGCGCCCAGCGGCCGCGCGCCCTCTCGCAGCGAGTGCACCAGGCGTAGCGCCTGCTCCGCGTCCGCGTCCGCCGCGTACAGCCGCACGATTCCGACCGCCGGGGTGGCGATGACGGCGGCAGCCGGCGCCACGCGGCGGGCGAGCTGCGCGAGCGCCTCGCACTGTGCCGCCCGGCCCCGCAGCGAGACGATGACCGCCGCCGGCTCGGCCTCGGTGCGCCCGTAATCGCGCAGCGCGTCGAGCACCGCCGGTCGCTGGTGCGGCTCGAGCGCCGAGACCTCGGGTGAGCCGGCCGCGTGCGCCAGTCGCACGAAGTCGCGCGACGCGCGCTGCACCGCCCCGGCCGCGTGGGCGTAGGCGACGACGACCAGCCAAGCGGCTTCGTCGGGGTCGGAACGCGTACGCGCCGCCAGGCGCCGCGCCACGTCCGGTCCGACCACCTCGAGCATGGCCGGCTGCGCCGCCGCGCGCAGGGCGTCGCGCGCCGCGGACATGGCGTGCTCCAGGTCGGCGAACGAGGCCACGAGCGCGCTGCGGCCACGTGGCTGGGGCAGGAGCTTGAAGCTGACCTCCACGATCACGCCGAGCGTGCCCAGCGCGCCCAGGAACGCCTTGTGCAGGTCGTAGCCGGAGACGTTCTTGACCACCCGCCCACCGCTGTGCACCGCCCTGCCCGTGCCGAGCACCGCGCGCATGCCGATGACGCGGTCGCGCGCGGTGCCGTACCCGGTGCGCAGCGGGCCCCAGAGGCCCGCCGAGAGCGCGCCGCCCACCGTCGCCCGGCCCGGCAGCGGCGGGTCGAGGGCCAGCGTCTGCTGGTGCTCGGCCAGCTTCGCATCGAGCGCGGCGAAGGTCATGCCGGCTTGCACGGTCGCCGTTAGATCGGCGGGCTCGTACTCGACCAGCGTGTCGAGATGGGAGCAGTCGAGCACGATCTCGCAGCGCGCGGGCGGGTTGCCCAGGTCGATGCAGGTGCCGCCACCCCAGGGGACCAGCGGTGCCCCGGACTCCCGCGCGACCCGGACGGACGCGAGCACCTCGTCAGCGGAGTGGGGAACGACGACTACGCGCGGCCGCAGGCCGCCGACGTCATAGCCATCCGTGCCGGCGCCGGTGCGCAGTCGGTCGCCGGGAAGCGCGTCCTGGAGGCGCTGGATGAGCTGGTCGGCGGTAGCCACGGCCCGAGTGTACGGCTCGTGCCCCGAGCGCGCGACCGTGTGCAGCTCGGACGCGGGCGGCTCACCACCGTCGGCGGCGGAGCGTCTCGGCCGCCAGCACCATTCCGGTCGCCGGCAGCAGGAAGGCCGTGAGCAGGTGGAAGTCCCGCAACGGCCGCCACACCAGCCACACGCGGCCGACCAGCCGACCGGCGGTCACCGGCCCGAAAGCGCGGGAGTCGAATGAGCCGCCGCGATTGTCGCCCATGACGAAGTACTGCTGCGGCCCCAGGGTGAGATGGCACCACTGACCGGCGCAGGACGTCGGCTGTGTCACCGCCTTGACCACGAAGGGGGCGTCGTTGACGTAGACCACCCCGTCCGTGATGTCGACGCGGTCGCCCGGCACGCCGATGATCCGCTTGATGAAGTCGCCGGGCTCGCGCAGCACGGGCGGGCGAAAGACGATGACGTCGCCGCGTGTCGGTCCGGAGAAGATGAAATGCGTGCCCCTGGGGAAGGGGCTCGATCCGGGGACGAGCCCGTCCAGCGCCCCCAGGTCGACGCGGGCGTAGGAGAGCTTGTCGACGATCACGCCCTCGCCGTTGTGGAAGTCCGGCTCCATCGAGGAGCCCTCGATGGTGAAGTTCTGCAGGCTCCCGCGCAGCATGACATAAAAAAGCAGGAAAAGCACCACCACCTGTAGGATCGACTTGATCGTGCCTGCCAGGTGGTGCTCCGAGGCCGCCTCTGTTCGCTCCGTCACTCATTCGAGCGTACCATGCCGCCCGCGGCGGGCGGGCCTACCGTGGCGGCCCGCATTCCGGCCTGCCTGCAGCAGGCAGGCGCAGCGAGCGGACGCGAGCGCGAGCCGGGATCCAACGGTGGGGTGCAGTCTGCTCGCCGCTGGATCCCGGCCCGCCGCCTTCGTGGGGGCAGGCTGCGCGGGAATGACGAGAGGGCGTGGGAATGACGGGGGCACGGGAGTGACGTCGCGCGGGGTTGTCCCGGCATCTCGCCGGGCTCATCAGCGACCCTTGAACCGTGGCGGCCGTTTCTCATGGAACGCGCGCACGCCTTCTCTCACATCCTCGCTGTCGTTGGTGATCTGGATGGCGAGGGCCGCGTCCTCGAGGGCGTTTTCGAGACCCATCTCGAGCTGCTTGTACATCATGCGCTTCGCCAGCCGGATGGCGAGCGGCGGGCCGGCCGCCAGCCGCTCCGCCCAGGCACGGGCCGTCGGCATCAGCTCGTCGTGGGCGACGACCTCGTGCACGAGGCCGAGCTCCTTCGCCTTCGCCGCGTCGTAGACCTCGGAGAAGAGCGTCATGCGCAGGGCGTTCGGCAGGCCGAGGTACATGGGGAAGAGCTTGGCGCCGCCCTCGTCCGGCAGCAGCGCGAACCGCAGCGCCGTGTCGCCCAGCCGCGCCCGATCGGACGCGATGCGGAAGTCGCAACAGAGCGCGAGGGTGAGGCCGCCGGCGACCGCCGGGCCATTGACCGCGGCGATGGTCGGCTTGTCGAAGCGGCGCAGCTCCACGACGAGCCGGTGGAAGTTCTCGCGCATCTCGAGCAGGTGCTTCATCGGGTGGCCCTGGAATCGCGTGGGGACCTGGTAGTCGGACGAGACGTCGCCGCCGGAGCAGAAGCCCCGGCCGGCGCCGGTAATGATCACCGCGCGGATGTCCTCGCGGTCGCGGCAGTCGCCGAGGGCGCGGATGATGCTGTGCACCATCGGCTCGGAGTAAGCATTGAGCTTGTTCGGGCGGTCGAGCGTGATCGTGGCGATCGCGTTCTCCACGTCGTAACGGATGTGCGTCAGCTCCATCGTCGTCCTCCGCGCGCGTCTGCGGCCGAGGATAGGCGGCGCACGGCGGCCCGGCAAGGCGAGCGGCCCTTAGCCGGTGGCGTCGCGGGCCACCTCCTGCTCCAGGAGACTCGACACCAGGCCGGCCGGATTGAAGGCGAGGTCGACGCCACGCTGCCGGGTGAAGAGCCATTCGTTGTCCGGGTTGTTGACCCGGGCCAGGACGTGTTCGACGCCGAACACGCGTCGCGCCAGCTCGGCCACCACCAGGTTGTCCTCGTCGTCGCCGGTGAGCGCGGCCACCACGTTGGCCTGGGCGATCCCTGCCCGCTCCAGCACGCGCGGGTCGCAGCCGTCGCCGCGCGTGACGTGGTCGCTCAGCGCGGACGCCGCCGCCTGCGCGGTCGCGGGGTCCTTCTCGACCACGGTGACCTGGTGGCCTGCCGCAACGAGGCGGCGTGCGCTCTCGCGACCGAGCTTGCCGCCCCCGACGATCAGCACTCGTAGTGGCCGCATGGCGAACCTCCTCCGCGTCAGTCCGGCAGCCCGAGCATGCCGCGCAGCTTGGCGATCGAGCCGGCGTCGGCCGCGACCACGAGCCGGTCGTGCGGCTGGAAGGCCGAGGCCTGCACCGGGATAAAACCACGTCCGCTGCGGGTGATCGCCACCACCAGGACCTCGGCCGGCACGGTGAGATCCGCCACGTTCCTTCCCACGAGCAGTGGCGGGACCTCGACCTCGTAGACCTGCACCCCGGCGCTGCCGACGCTCAGCAGGTTGTGCAATCGTGGTGAGACGAGCAGATCGTGGATCCGCGCCGAGGCCCAGGTGGTCGTCGAAATAGTCGTCACGCCGAGGCGACTGTAGATCTCCGCTCGCATCGGGTCCGCGATGCGCGCCACGACCCGTGGCACGTGGAAGTCCTCGACGGCCAAGGAGGCGGCGACGAAGTTCGTGTTGTCCCCGTTGGTCACCGTCGCGAGCGCGTCGGCGCGGTCGATGCCCGCCTCCTGCAGGACTTTGCGATCGATGCCGACGCCCGCGTGCGTCGTCCCGCCGAAGCTCCGTTCCAGTCGCTCGAACGCGGCTGGGTTCTTGTCGATCACGGCGACCGTGTGCCCGGAGCGAGAGAGGAGGGAGGCGAGCCGGGCGCCCACCCGTCCACAGCCGATGACGACGATGTGCATGGTCACCTCCCCGCCCGCGCGGCGCGTCGCGCCCGTGCGCGGAGCACCGCCTTACGCAGCTCCTCGGCCACGAACAGGGCCGCCCCGAAAGCCGTGACGATGGCCCAGTCGCGCGCGTCGAGCGGCGCGGTGTTGAAAATCCGCTGCAGCGGCCGTGCGTAGCTGATGAGCGAGATGATGCCCACGCCGATCGCCTCGGCCACGATCAACCGCCGGTTCCGGAGCAGCCCGGCGGTGAACACCGACTCCAGTGTGGTGCGCACGGCGAAGCCGTTGAAGACCTGCGACACGACGATCGCGGCCTGGGTCGCCGTGATCGCGTGTCGGTAGAGGGGGTCGCGGGTCGGCAGGCTGGTGCCCCAGTGCCAGCCGCCCGCCAGCAGGACCACGAGGAACGCGACGATCGCGCCCGTGGATTGGATGGCGCCCAGGAAGAGGATGCGTCCAATGCTGGCGCGGTCGAGCAGGCGCGAGCCGGGACGGCGGGGCGGGCGGCGCATCACGTCCGGCTCGGGCTCCTCGGTGCCCAATGCCAGCGCTGGCATCACGTCCGAGCCAAGGTCGATGGAGAGCACCTGCAGGGCGTTCAGTGGCACCAGGTGGACGGCCGCGACCGTGGCGAACAGGAACGGCATCAGCTCGGCCATGTTGTGGGAGAAGAGGTAGACGACGAAGCGACGGATGTTGTCGTACACTGCGCGGCCGAGCTCGATGGCGTGGACGATCGAGGCGAACGAGTCGTCGAGCAGCACCATCGTCGCGGCCTCGCGGGCGACGTCGGTGCCCGAGACGCCCATCGCCACGCCGATGTCGGCGCGCTTGAGCGCGGGAGCATCGTTCACGCCATCGCCGGTCACGGCGACCACCTGGCCGAGCGACTGGAAGGACGATACAACACGCAGCTTGTGCTCCGGCGCGACCCGGGCGAAGATCACCTCCCGGTGTTCCTGCAGCTCGCCGAGGAGGGTCGTGTCGTCCATCTGTTCGAGCTCGAGGCCGGTGATGATGCGGACCAGCGGCTCTCTGCAGATGCCGATACTGTGCGCGATCGCGTCGGCGGTGAGGCCGTAGTCTCCGGTGACCATCACGATACGGATACCGGCGGTGCGCGCCTGCGCCACCGCGTCGGCCACCTCGGCCCGCGGTGGGTCCATGAGCGCGATCAGTCCGAGGAAACAGAGGTCGCGCTCTACGTCGGCGGGGGTCATCGGCAGGTCGGCCGTCAGCGGTCTCCGCGCCAGCGCCAGGACGCGTAAGGCACGCGACGCCAACGCGTCGTTCTCCGCCAGCGTGGCCTCGCGCTCCGCCTCGCCCCACGGTGCCTCTTGGCCGTCACGCCAGAGGCGGCTGCACTGCTCGATGACCTCGCGCGGTGCACCCTTGACGTACGCGACGCGTGCGCCTTCGACTTCGTGGACCGAGGTCATCCGCTTGCGACCGGAGTCGAAGGGAAGCAGGCCGACCCGTGGGAAGCCCTGCGCACTGGCTTCGAGCGTGATTCCGATCTTGGCAGCGGCCGCGATCAGCGCGCCCTCGGTGGGGTCGCCCAGCAGTCCCCACTCCCCGTCCCGACGCTCAGGCGGCACGAGGCGCGCGGTCGTGCAGAGCGCCGCGCAGCGGAGCGCCTCGCGGACCTGGGGCGGGGGCTCGGGCGGTGTCCTTCCTTCCTCGTCCACTAAGGCGCCGCGGGGCGCGTAACCCGTGCCCGTGAAGCGGAAGTGGCCGCGGGCGTCGAGCTCCACGGCGGTCATCTGGCCGCGAGTAAGCGTGCCGGTCTTGTCGGTGCAGATCACCGTGGTGGAGCCGAGCGTTTCCACGGCCGAGAGGCGCTTGATGAGGGCGGCACGGTGGGCCATCTTGCGCACGCCAGCGGCCAGCGAGACTGTCATGGTGGCTGGCATGCCCTCGGGGACGACGGCCACCATCACGCCCAGTGCGAACAGGAAGTCCTGCACGAGCGGCAGGCCGAGAAAGTGCCCGAGGATGAACATGACGACGCCGATGACGATGGCGGCGCGCGCCACGAGCGCTGCCATGGTGGCGATCTCGATCTGCAACGGGCTGGGTCGGTCGGCGACCTGGGTGGTCAGGCGGAACACACGCCCGAACTGCGTCTGCAGGCCGGTGGCGTAGACCACGGCCGTGCCCGAGCCTGAGGCGACGGTCGTTCCCATGAACACCAGGTTGGGCAGCTCGGTATCGCCCAGGTTCGCCTCGACGACCGGGTCGGCCGTCTTGCGCGCCGGTGCGCTCTCGCCGGTGAGGCTGGCGTTGTTGGTCGACATCTCATAGGCGCGCACGAGGCGGGCGTCAGCCGGTACCTCGTCGCCTTCCTCCAGCAGCACGACGTCGCCGGGGACGAGGGCGGTGGTGGAGACGCGCAGCTCCTCGCGGTCACGCATGATGCGCGCCTCGCGCGGCACGAGTTGCTGTAGCGCCTCGGTGGCGCGCTCGGCCTGGTATTCCTGGGCGAAGCCGATGACCGCGTTGATCAGGACGACGCCCAGAACGGCGAGGGCCACCTCGAGGTCGTAGGGGTTGCGATGGTCGATGAAGTAGGTGCCAAAGGAGATGGCCGCGGCGACCAGCAGCAGCACGGCGAAGAGGTCGCGGAACTGACGGAGGAAGCGCCACCAAACCGAGGGCCGGGGCGGAGCCGGCAGCGCGTTCGGCCCGAAGCGTGCCTTCCGGGCGGTCGCTTCCTCGCCGGACAGCCCGTGAGGCCGTGTGCTCAGGAGCGCGTAAACTTCATTTGAGGCACTGCCGGCGACCTCGCGAGGCGAGGGCGCCGCTACCCCATCCAGCGTCTCCGACATACCCGCGGAGGCTATCACAGGCCGAGCGAGCGCTCCATCAATGAGGTATAAGGATGAGCTGCCGCCTGCTGGCGCGGCCTGCCCGCCGGATGACCGGCCGCTCCGCGCACGGGCGCGGACCGCTCAGGCGCGCTGGATGAGCATCAGTCCATCGCGCACGGTGAGCAGCGCGTTGACCACGCGCGGGTCGCGCTGGACGTGGTCATTGAATGCGACGACGGCGCGGTCGCTGTCGTTCTGGGGGTCGAGCACGCGGCCGTACCACAGCGCGTTGTCGGCGACGATCAGACCGTGCGGTGCGAGCAGCGGCAGTGCCGCCTCGTAGTACTCGACGTAACGCTCCTTGTCCGCGTCGATGAAGACGAGGTCGAACGGGCCGGCCAGCGAGTGCAGCGTCTCCAGCGCGTCGCCGTCCCGTATCTGGATCTTGCCGCCGTGGGGGCTGCGGGCGAAGAACTCGCGCGCCACGGCGAGCGCCTTGGCGTTGCGGTCGCAGGTGACGAGCTCGCCGTCGTCAGGCAGCGCGGCGGCCATCATCAACGCGCTGAAGCCGGTGAAGGTGCCGATCTCGAGGATGCGGCGGGCGCGAACGGCGTGTGCGAGCACCTGCAAGAGCGTGCCCACGGTCGCCCCGGAGAGCATGCTCATGCGCTCGGGGAAGCGCTCCTGGGTGCCCGCCACCAGCTCCTCGAGGAGCGGCGGCAACGGCGAGGTGCGGGACTGCGCGTACGTTTCGATTGCCTCGGGGACCATTCCGTTCACGTTCCACCTCCTGCGCGCCAGCGCGCGCCGGGACGCCGGCATGGCTCCGGGTTGTCGTGCGGGACGCTGTCCGGCAACTGGGTCCTCAGCCGCTCGACCACGGGAGCACTTTCGAGGCTCTCACTCCCTCGTACACTCGCGAGTTCAATGTAAAATACTTCGTCCACAGGCGCCAGATCATCCGCCATTGCCTGTCTGCCGGGTCGGCCGTTGTCACCGGCAGACCAGCGCGGGCCGCGTCTGCGGCTCCAAACGTCGCTGCGTGGCTGCGTGGCCGGTCGATAAGGGGACCTTTGAGCTGCTCCGTCAGCGTGGCAACCTCCTTGTCAGTCCGGTCGGGATTGGCTCGCAGGGCCTCCTCGAGAAGGTCGCCGGTACGTTCAATAGCAGATCGTGCCTGCTGAACCATGAGCGCGGTCACGTCGCTCAGCAACGACGCGTAGAGCGGATAGGTTTCCGGAGCCTCCTGCACCTTCTTCGCTGCGTCATCCACCGCAGCGATAATGTCCTTTGCTGAGACCAAGGAGCCTTGCGTCAGCTGGAGCTGAGGGTCGACCGGCCCGAGGTCGCTGGTCGGGCCCATCAGGATGTGGTGCGCGCCCGCAGCGAGAAGTGTGGCCGCGCTCTTCGCCTGGTCGGGGACGACAACGGTCAGTTCGCGACAGCGGGGCTGGGCGGAGCGCACGAGTCTGACCGCTGTTTCGCCGTCTCCGCCCGGAGAGTGGAGCAACAGGTGGAGGTCGCTCTCTGGGTTGCTGTCGTAGATGAGTTCCTCAAACAGCGTGATGCCATATGGGAAGATCGCGTCTATCAGGACCACCAGCCTGCACGAGAACTCCCGTTCGTACTGTGCGATCAATGCCTGGCGGTCGTACCGAGACACCTGCTCCGCGTGGTAGAGCGGGCTTTGGTCCGGCAACCCTGCGCCCGCGGTCACGGCGGGGCCACGTGCGTCGGAAAGACCGGTGACTTGCCTCGTCGCAGCTCTTTGGCTGCCTCGCGGGCTTCTTTCGCCTTTCTGATCCGAGCTTGCCAGTCGGAGTCGGCTAGCCGTCTGGGAGGAGCGATAGCTTCCTCTCGCCGGACGTCGTCGCGCCGTTCCGTCACTCTCGACCTCCTCACACGACCTCGGTGGCCGACGGGGTACTCTCACACCGAGCCGTCGCCGGGCCAGGGCGTCGTGTGGCGCTTCTGCCAGCGTTGCCCTGTTCCTATTCTGCCCCACATTCAACCCTGATGGTGCGCCGCTGGCCGCACGGCTACGATCGTAGCGCTATGGCGTGGCGTGCCGGGAGTGGCGGTCGCCGCTGGATTTCGGCTCGCGCTCGCATCCGCTCGCTTGGCCGGAATGACGGGCGCGCCACTCCCGCCCCCCTGCCCCCGCCTGCCTGGCGGACGGACAGGCGCAGGCGGGGGTTCGTCATTCCCGCGGAAGCGGGAACCCAGCCCGCGGCGGCCCAGCCGCTTCCTGCCGCCGCCGGGGCTCCCTCCGTGCGAGCGCCGAGACGAGCGGGGTGCGCGTCCGCGCCGTACCATGCAGGCGACGGGACCAGCGCCCGAACACCACGAGAGGGACCAGCAGTGAGCGAAGTCGTGCTCTTCGATCTTGAGGATGGGGTGGCGACGGTCACCCTCAACCGACCTGAGAAGCTGAACGCCCTGAACGGAGAGCTGATGGAGGAGCTTCTGCCCCACCTCCAGCGCTGCTGGGGCGACGCGGCGGTGCGCTGTGTCGTGCTCACGGGCGCCGGTCGTGGTTTTTGTGCCGGCGGCGACATCACCATGATGGAGGCGCGCGGGCGCGTGGCCAGCCCGCCTTCGCTCGAGGCGCAGATCCTGGGCTTGCGCCGGAACATGGAGGCGCCGCGCTACCTCCTGGAGATGCCCAAGCCCACCATCGCCATGGTCAACGGCCCGGTGGCCGGCGCCGGCCTCTCACTGGCGCTGGCCTGCGACCTGCGCTACGCGGCCGAGGGCGCGAAGTTCCTCACCGCCTTCGCCAATGTGGGCTTCTCCGGCGACTACGGCGGCTCGTACATGCTCACCAGGCTCGTGGGGACGGCGAAAGCGCGCGAGCTCTACTTCCTGTCCGAGGCCTTCCCCGCAGCGAAGGCGCTGGACCTGGGCATCGTGAACGCGGTGTTCCCGGATGACCGGCTGCGGGCGGAGACGACGGCGATCGCGCGGCGGCTGGCCCACGGTCCGACGGTGGCCTACGCGCGCATCAAGGAGAACATGAACCTCGCGCTGCACGCCCGTTACGCCGAGGCGCTGGACCAGGAGGCGCGCTACCAGGTGCTGACCGGGCAGACGGAAGACCACCGCGAGGCCCGGCGCGCGTTCCTGGAGAAGCGCCCGCCCACGTTCGTTGGTCGCTGACGCGCGGTCTGCTACACTCTGCCCATATCCGGTTCGCCGGCGTCCGGGAGAGCGGGGATGATTAAGGCCTACGTCCTCATCGTGACCGACCCGATGCGCACCAAGGCGGTGTTCGCGGAGATCCGCAAGATCCAGCAGGTCGCTGAAGCACACGAGGTGATGGGCCCGTACGACATCGTGGTCGAGATCGAGGCGGAAGACCTGACCACCATCCCGGCGATCCTGGGCGAGCGGATCCGGCGGATCGAAGGGATCGAGAGCACCACCAGCCTGGTGACCTTCCCGGAGAAGTAGGCGCGCCAGCCCTCGCAGCCGACCCGGCAATCGGCGAGCGCTCCTACCGGAAGTGCGGCATGACCTCGGCCGCGAAGCGCTCGAACATCGCCACCGGCCACGGCTCCATCGTCTGCATGACCACGTGCGTGATGCCCACTGCCGCGTACGCTTCGAGCCGCTCGCGGACCTCGGCCGGCGTGCCGACCAGGTTGATCGACCGCACCTCGTCCTCGCCGCGGCCCATGGCATCGGCCATCGCGCGCGTCCAGTTGTCCGCCTGCGCGATGGAGTCCGTGAGAAAGCAGAACGTCAGCAGCGTCCGGCGCACGGCCGCCGGATCGCGGCCGCAGGCGCGGCAGTGCTGGTCGACGACCGCCGACTTGTGGGCCATCGTCTCCGGCGAGCCGCGCGTGTTCATCGCGTCGCCGAAGCGCGCCGCGGTGCGGAGCGTCATCTGCTCGCCTCCCCCGCCGACCCAGATCGGTGGGCAAGGCTGCTGCAGCGGGCGCGGCTCGCAGGGCGCGTCCTCGACTCGGTAGTACCGCCCGCGGAAGGTCACGCGCTCCTCGGTGAAGAGGCGGCGCAACAGCTCCGCCTGCTCGGCCAGGCGCCGTGACCGCTCACCGCGCGTGCCGAAGGGGATGCCGTAGCGCTGGAACTCCAGCTCGTACCAGCCGCCGCCGATGCCGACGTCGAGCCGGCCGCCGGTCGCGTGGTCGAGCGTGACGGCCATCTTGGCGAGCAGCGCCGGGTGGCGGAATCCGACGGCGCTCACCAGGCAGCCGACCCGCGCGCGCTTGACCTGGACGGCGAGCGCCGCGAGGGCGGTCCAGCCTTCGAACGCCGGGCCGACGGGCTCGCGGGTGAGCGCGGGCAGCAGGTGATCCGCCGTCCACAGGGAGTCGTAACCGAGGTCGTCCAGTCGCTGCCAGAAATCCAGCAGCCGCGCGAAGCTCGTGCGCTGCGGCAACGGCTGGACGCCGAAGTCGACGCGCGTCATCCTTCCCGGCCCACGAGCTGGGAAAGGCCCGCCTCGGCCCGCAGTATGTCCACCTTGTCGGTATGCTCCCAGGGCACGCTGATGTCGGTCCGGCCAAAGTGGCCGAAGGCAGCGGTCTGGCGATAGATCGGCCGCCGCATCTCGAGCCGGTCGATGATCGCCGCCGGGCGCAGGTCGAAGTACCGGCGGACGAGCTCGATGATCTGCTGATCGGGGATGCGGTTGGTGCCGAACGTCTCGATCGCCAGGCTGGTCGGTTCGGCCTTGCCGATGGCGTAGGAGATCTGGACCTCGACGCGGTCGGCGAGGCCGGCGGCGCAGACGTTCTTGGCCACGTGGCGGGCGGCGTAGGCGCCGGATCGGTCGACCTTGGTCGGGTCCTTTCCGCTGAAGGCGCCGCCGCCGTGGCGGGCGATGCCGCCGTAGGTATCGACGATGATCTTGCGGCCGGTGACGCCGGCATCGCCCATGGGCCCGCCGATCACGAAACGGCCGGTGGGGTTGACATAGATCTTGGTGTTATCGTCGAGCAGCTCGGCCGGGATGACGTCGCGGATGACGTGCGCCTCGATGTCGCGGCGGATGTGCTCCTGGCTGATGTCGGGGGCGTGCTGGGCACTGACCACGACCGTGTCCACCCGCTTCGGCCGCCCGTGGGCGTACTCCACGGTGACCTGCGACTTGCCGTCCGGCCGCAGGTAGTCGAGGGTGCCGTCGCGCCGCACATCGGACAGCCGCCGGCAGAGGCGGTGCGCCAGACTGATGGTAAGCGGCATCAGCTCGGGCGTCTCGTCGCAGGCGAAGCCGATCATCATGCCCTGGTCGCCCGCGCCCTGCAGGTCGTAGCGGTCGACCTCGCCGCGGTGGACGCGTGCCTCGAAGGCGTTGTCCACGCCCTGGGCGATGTCCGGGCTCTGGCCCTTGATCGAGACGATCACACCGCAAGTCTCGGCGTCGAAGCCGAAGTCGGCGCTGGTGTAGCCGATCTCCTTGATGGTGTGGCGGATGACGTGCGGGATGTCGACCCACTCCTTGGTGGTCACCTCGCCGATCACCACCACCAGCCCGGTGGTGACGGCCGTCTCGACGGCCACGCGCGAGTCCGGGTCGAACGACAGCAACGCGTCCAGGATCGCGTCGCTGATCTGATCACACATCTTGTCGGGGTGTCCCTCGGTCACGCTCTCAGACGTGAGGAAGAGCGAGGGGCTGGCCATGAAGGTGGTAGTCATGCGGGAAATCCTCTCCTGCTCCCTGGGATCAGGTGCCCATCTGCCACGAGGCGAGATAGGCTTCCTGCTCGGGCGTCAGCACGTCGATCTCGACGCCCATGGCGCGCAGCTTGAGCCGCGCGATCTCGTGGTCGATCTCCTCCGGCACGCGGTGCACGCCCAGCGTGATGCGGCCGGCGTTGCGCACCAGGTGCTCGACGGAGAGCGCCTGGTTGGCGAACGACATGTCCATGACGCTTGCCGGGTGACCCTCGGCGGCCGCGAGGTTGATGAGCCGCCCCTCGCCCAGCAGGTAGAGCCGCCGGCCGTCGCCGAGGCGGAACTCCTCGACGAACGGCCGCACCTGCCGGCGCGCCTCCGCCATCTCCGCCAGGGCGGCGATGTTGATCTCGTCGTTGAAATGCCCCGAGTTGGCGACGATCGCCCCGTCCTTCATCCGCTCCAGGTGGTGACGGTCGACGACATTGATGTCGCCGGTGAGCGTGACGAAGATGTCGCCGATCTCGGCCGCGCCGGCCATCGGCATGACCTGGAAGCCGTCCATCATCGCCTCGAGGGCGCGCACCGGGTTGACCTCGGTGACCACCACCTGGGCACCCATGCCACGCGCCCGGCTGGCGAGGCCGCGGCCGCACCAGCCATAGCCGACGACCACGACCGTCTTGCCGGCCCACAGTACGTTGGTGGCGCGGGTGATGCCGTCGAGCGTGCTCTGGCCGGTGCCGTAGCGGTTGTCGAACAGATGCTTGGTGTCGGCCTCGTTGACGGCGATGATCGGGTACTTCAGCGCGCCGTCCTTGAGCATGCCGTGCAGCCGAACGACCCCGGTGGTGGTCTCCTCGGTGCCGCCGATGACGTCGACGAGCTGCTCCGGCCGTTCCTGGTGCAGCGTCGCCACCAGGTCGCAGCCGTCGTCCATGGTGATCTGCGGCCGGGTGTCGAGCACGGCGCGGATGTGGCGGTAGTAACGCTCGTTGTCCTCGCCCTTCACGGCGTAGGTGGGGATGCCGTACTCGGCGACCAGCGCGGCCGCCACATCGTCCTGCGTGGAGAGCGGGTTGCTGGCGCAGAGCGTGACGTCGGCGCCGCCGTCGCGCAGGGCGAGCGCGAGGTTCGCCGTCTCGGTCGTGACGTGCAGACATGCGCCGACGCGCACGCCGCGTAGCGGCTTCTCTCGGGCGAAGCGCTCGCGCAGCCGGCGGATGACCGGCATCTCGCGCGCGGCCCATTCGATGCGCAGCACGCCCTCGCGGGCGAGGCGCACGTCGCGCACGTCGCCGGGTGTGGTCGTCGGTGTCGTCATCGTCCCTCCTCGTGGCCGGCTCGGCCGCCGGCGCACCTCCGATCTGCGCTCAGGTGGCCGCCGGCAGCGGCCGCAGCCACACGACCTCGCGGTGCAGGCTGTGGCCGCGCACGTGCGCCCAGGCGCGGCGCAGGCCGTGACCCAGCCCCACCAGGTCCCGCCGCATCACGGCGGACTCCAGCACCAGCCCGTCGTCCTCGTATCCCAGCCGGCGGTAGGCGTGCACCGCCGGCGTGTTGCCCGGCTCGACGGTGAGCACCACCGTGTCGCAGTGCTCGAGCAGCGTGGCCGTGACGGCGCTGGTGCAGGTTTTCGCCAGCCCCTGGCCCCGATGATGCGGATGCGTGAAGACGTTGCCGACCACGCCCACGCGCTCGGCAGCCGACCAGACGTGCGTCCCCGCCGCGGCGACCAGCCGTCGGTCGGCGCCGCGGATGCCCACGTACACCCCCTCGGCCACGTGCGCCGGCCGATAGAAGGCGGCGCCCCCTTCCGAGGCATAGAGCCGGTTGAGCTCGCGCACATCCGCGCCCAGCAGCCGTTCCACCCCCTCATCCGGCAGCGGGCGGAAGCTGTTGCGCGACACGCGCATACGCAGCATCGGCTGCGGGTGGCTGATGATGTAATGGCGCCGCAGGACGTCCCGGTGCTCCGGCAGCGCGGTCGCGTAGTTGACGCGCGGTCCGGGGTGCAGACGGAGCGCCGCCTCGAGGGCGGTGGGGTCGCCGGAGACGAGCATCGCCTCGCCCAGGCTGCCGCGGCTGTAGACCACCAGCGCCTGACCGCGCAGGCCTTCGGCGCGCCAGGCGCGGAGCCCGGCCACGTAGCGCGGGTCGAGCTGGCCCAGCGTATAGGCCGTGTAGGCCGGGCGCACGCGCAGGAGCGGGCGCAGCTCGTCCGCGCCGAGCAACATCTCCACCCGGTAGGGCGCGGCGCGCGTCCCCGGCACGGGCAGCGAGGCGGCGTCGCGTTCCATCAGCCCTCCCAGCCGTCCACGGCGGTCATCGCGCGGAAGGCGCGGCAGCGCACCTCCACTTCGGCGCGCTGGACGGTCCGCAGCCGGCGGCAGCCGAAGTCCTCCACGGCGAACGAGGCCACCGCGCTGCCGTAGATCACGGCGCGCCGCAGGGCGGCGATCGGGTCGCCTCCCTGCTCGGCGAGATAGCCCATCACACCGCCGGCAAAGACGTCGCCTGCGCCGGTCGGGTCGCGCACCTCCTCGAGCGGGTAGGCAGGCGCGAAGAAGACGGCGTCCCCGTTGAAGCAGAGCGCGCCGTGCTCCCCCTTCTTGATGAGCACCGCGCGCGGACCCATGTTCTGGATGCGGCGGGCGGCCGTCACCAGGTTGGGCGTGCCGGCCAGCTCGCGCGCCTCGCTGTCGTTCAGACTGACCATGTCGACGCGCGCCAGGACCGCCTCGAGCGCGTCGCGCGCCACCTCAATCCAGAAGTCCATGGTGTCGAGCGCGACGAACGCTCCACGCTCGACCTGCTGCAGCACCTCGATCTGCAGCGCCGGGTGGATGTTAGCGAGGAAGACGTACGGCGTGCGGCGGTAGTGGTCGGGCAGCCGCGGGTGGAAGTCCCCGTAGACGTTGAGCTCGGTGCGCAGCGTCTCGCGGGAGTTGAGGTCGAACCCATAGCGTCCGGCCCAG
>JAJYLG010000123.1 GCA_021787985.1 Chloroflexota bacterium | reverse complement strand
GCGATTGCCGGGCGGCACCCGCAGGTCCTCGAGGCTGACTGCGGCATCGAGCTGCCGAAGCTTGCGCAGCGCAGTCCGCTGCAGCTCGGCCCCCAACTTCCGCACGGGTTGGCGGTCGAACAACCGCTGCGTGTCCCGGTCCCGGAAGCTGCGGATCACAGTCGCATGATAACGCGGCGCGTTATTATTCGCAAGCCTCGCGGTCGGTGAGGCCTAACGGATCGCGCCTCAGTGGCGGGCGCCCTGGTTGACCCGCCAGCCACACAACACCTGCACTACCGCCATGTCACTCACCCAGCCGCACAACACCCGCCCGGCGCGCGCGCCCGCTGCAGGCGCTCACGTATACCGATCCTTTCGGGTTGTGTGAGCCGAAGCCACAGTGTGAAGCCTTGGTCCGGGCTTTTGAGGCCACAGGTGGACTCGTTGGCGCCTGGTTCGGAGGAGGGGCCGGCGTGGCCACAGCACTCGCCACCGGAGGTGCGGGCGCGGTCGCTGCGCCAGAAGAGATCGCAGCAGGAACTGCGCTGGGCGCGGGGGTCGGCCACGTGCTGGGCGAGATCACCTCGTTCGCGATGGCTGGTCGCACAGGAGGCACGTCGCGTACAGTCGGTGGAGCGCGCGTTGGTCGCCAGAACGTTCGGGTTGACGTAGAGTACCCCACGGGCGGAAGCTCTGGCAACGTCCACGTGCAGTGGAAGGGTCCAGGCGGTCCCGGCAAGCAGTTCCTGAACGGCTTGGAGGATCTCCAGCAGTTGCCGCGCGCCATCCGGGAGAACGTGGTGATTCAGCGCGCGGTCGCTAAGGCCTTTGACTTGCTCAGCAGGTTCACACCATGAAACGAATCGTCGAGAAGATCCCGATCGAGATCGTCCGCTACGAGGGTGTGGAGGATGCCGCGACAGGCCGATTCGAGGGCGGCGTCGAAGAGCCTTCCTTCCTCGATGAACTGGAGGTGCAGATCGCGGACGACAGCGCGTACGACGCTGCAACTGACGCGCTATCGCCGACCGGTCGCGTGCAGCTGCACTTACGGGGCTCACGGCGAGCCTACTTCGAACTAGGCAGGTACTTGGTCGCCCTAAGCCGGCATCAGACAGCCGATCCCGATCCGCACGATCACCTAGAGGCGCCGCGAAACTCAGCAGGCGGCACCCTACACCTGATCGTGCATGGTCCCCGGGACGCGACGCGGCCGGCGTCGTGAATGCGGCACGTCACAGGATAGCCGCGCGGCCGGGTCTTTCCTGGGCGCTCCCGGGGCGCGTCGGCCGGGTCTGGCTTGGGCGCTCGGGGCGCTTCCGGGTTGTCGGGCCTGACGCGGCGCCGGGGACGCGAGCCCACGCTGGTTAGGAGCTTCGGGAACTGACGCGCTTGCCGGGCTTCGCGAGGTGACCAAGAGGGGGTGGTGGGGCGCCTCAACGGTCACCTGGACCGACGGAGCCCGGATCGAGCCGGGACGTACCTCGTCAAAGGGCACACCGCCACGCTGCACGGCGGCCCGCTGAGGCAGCGGAGGTCACCCCACCACTGCCCAAGCTGCCGCAGGATAGGTCGGTTGTCAAAGAGCGCCGGACGACAGCGTGCTTACCGGGACCTCGGTGCCACCCTCACAGTTCGTCGGGCCTCGAAGGCCGTCACCTCTTCATGGGGCACTGCGGGTCCGAGGGCCCCTCTGACCGATTCTGTCCAGGGAGATCACCGCGAGGCGGGTCTCGAAACGGTCTGGATGTCCCAGCGCGCCCTCCACGCCCGGCTCCGCTCCTCAGGCCGCCACGGGCTGACGGCGATTGGCCGTCCATCGCTCCACGTCAAACGGCTCGCCCGACCGCATCACGGCCAGCAGCATCGGCACCAGCTTGCGGGCCAGCGAGCAGACGGCCTTGGTCTTGGTGCTGCCGCGCGCCCTGAGGGCTTGGTAGTCGGCGCGATAGAGCCCGCGCTCGTGGCACCAGCGGCCGGCCAGCAGGAAGAGCTGGCGCCGCAGCGCCGGGCGGCCGCGCTTGGACTGCCACTTGGGGACGCGGCTCTGGTCGCGCTGGCCGCTCGAGGCCGAGACCAGATTCATCCCGGCCAGCTTCAGCACCTGGCGCGGGTGGTCGAAGTCGGAGGGTGTGCCCAGTTCGGCCACGAGGGTGGCGGCGCACACCGCCGACACCTCGGGCACCGTGAGCAGCGCCGTGGCTTCGGGGCAGATCTCGACCAGGGCGGCAATCCGGCGCCCCAGCTCCGTGGTCTGCTCCTGCACCAGCCGCCAGCGGGTCAGGAGGTACTGGATCTCGAGCCGCCGCTCCGCGGGCGCGTCCGGCAGGCCGATGGTGGCCTTGGCGGAGGCCACCAGGTCCCGCACCCGGTCGGCACCGATGTGGCCCCGCGAGACCGTGTGGATGAAGCTCCGGACGCTCCGCGCCGAGGCCCGCAGGATGTCCTGCGGCAGCGGCCAGCGCTCCAGCAAGGCCAGCGGGGTCGCCTTCTCGATCGTGCTGAACTGCTCGAGGAACTCCGGCCAGACGAGGTCCAGCAGGCTCTGAAGCCGATTCTTGTACCGGGTGGCTTCGACCGTGAGCCGGTAGCGGTGGGTCGTCAGGAGCCGCAGCTCGACGTAGGGCCGCGTCAGGAACGGGAAGCGGACGAACACGCCGTGGCCCAGGAGGCTGCAGACCACCGCGGCATCCTTGGGATCACTCTTGAGCGGGCTGTTGTCCTCGATCTCCTTGGCCCGCTTGGTGTGGGCCGGGAGGACATTGACCACCGGGTAGCCGCGATCGGCCAAGTAGCGGGCGAACGTGAAGCCGTGGTGGCCGGCGAACTCGAGCCCGACGAGCATCTGGTCGCGGCGGACGCCGGCGAACCAGGTCTGGAGCTGGGCATCGGCCTGCTCGAAGCTTTGGCGGGCGACCAGGACCTTGTGGGCCGCGGTCCGGCGGCCGGCGGCGTCCTGGCCACGAGGACGTGAAAACGCTTGCCGGTGTCCACGCCGACGTGGACGGGGAAGGTGCGGGCGTACAGACGCTTCTCGTCGGGACTCATCGGGCCGCTCCCAAGTGGAGGTCAACGGGAGCGGCGGAAGCAACGGTCAGCCCCCAGCGGGGGTCAAGCGGGTATAGAGGTCTAGTTAGGCCGCACCCCCCGAAGTCACTCGCAGCCCTTATAGGGCCAGCAATGGTTCAGCACGAAAACGGTGAGCACTCCGACTGTGCCAACAAGCGCCCACGCGACTTCGTTGTTGACGAGGCGAAGGGAATCCGTCTCCGCGAGTGGAATCGTGACGCGGCAGGTCCCGCAGTCAGGGCGCCACGGCGCTTTCTGACCGCTGACAGCCAAGGAGTCGAAGGTCACGTGGGTCAAGACCGTGGACGTACGCCCCCGCCACACTTGGACTCGTTGATCGACTGGCAACCTCGCTGGATACGGAGCGGCAAGGCGGTGGGCGCAGGCCCCCAGTGAGCAGACAAAGGCAACCAACAGATAGTGTCTCCAGCGCACCATCGCACCCCTCGAGCGCTTGCCGCACTGGCCGGATGCACTTCGCCGCATCCGGTGCGGCCTAACGAATCGCGCCTCAGCGGCCGGCGACCCACCGGCCTGGTGCACAACACTTGCACTACCTCAGGTCAACTCGCCAGCCGCATCCACACTCAAGCCCCACGCGCCGGGGATCTTCCCTCGGTTGCGTTGACACCCGACTTCTACGCCGCCCCGGCCTCGTAGTCAACCGGCGTGTCGTACGCGAGCGCCGAGTGGCGCCGGCGGTGGTTGTAGTAGCGCACATACCGCGCGAGGGCGCGCCGCAGCCCGCCTGCGGTCGTGAAGCGCCGCCCGTGGAGCAGCTCCGCCTTCAACGAGTGAAAGAACGACTCCATGTGGGCGTTGTCCTCCGGCCCGCGCCACGCCGAGCTCTGCGCGATCCCTAGGGCGCGCAGCCGGTCGCCAAAGGCCGCGGCGAGGTACTCGGGGCCGCGGTCGCTGTGGAAGACGAGTCCGTGCCGCGGGCGGCGGCGGCGGACGGCGGCGTCGATCACCCGCCGCGTCAGCCGGGCCGTCCGCGACCGATCGACCGACCAGGCCAGCACCCGCCGCGAGCACCGATCGAGCACCACGGCCAGAAACCACCAGCGGCCGCCGACCCGCACATAGGTGATGTCGCCGACCCAGACCTGGTCGGGGCGCCCCGTGCCCCCGGCGCGCAGGCGGTTCGGATGCTGGGTGAGGAAGCGGCGCAGGCCCGGCCGCGCCCGGTACACGCGCGCCACGCGGGCCCGCAGGCTCAGGGCCCGCATCAGCCGCTCGACGCGCCGTCGGCTCACGCGCCAGCCCTCGAGCGCCAACTCATGATGCAGGCGGGGGCTGCCGTAGCGCCCCTGGTGCCGCCAGAACAGCTCGGCGATCCGCCCGCTGAGGCTGCGGGTCCTGCTCCGCGCGGGCACTCAGGGGGCGCCGGCGCCAGGCGTAGTAGCCCGCCCGCGTCACCCCGTAGAGGCGGCACAGCCGCGTCACCGCGAAGGCGCGGCGCTGCGTGTCGATGAACGCAAACGCCTCCGCTTTCGCGTGGAACAGAACCGGATGGCTTTTTTTAGGAGCGCGTGCTCCTCGCGCAGCAGCGCGTGCTCGCGCTCCAACACCTGGAGCCGCCGCAACTCCCGCGCGGTCCGCGTCTGCACCGCCGGCAGCGCGCCCCGCAGCACCCCGTCGCGCACCTGCTTGCGCCAGCGCGAGAGCATGAACGGATGAATGTCCAGCGCGGCGGCTACCGTCTGCACCTGCACGCCCGGCTGCTGGCTCAGGCGCACCGCCGTCAGCCGGAACTCCAGACTGTACCGCTGGATCTTCTTGGGCCCCGCGCGTGGCATCGACACCCCCCGCTGGTTAGGTGGAAGTGTCAACGAAAGTGAGGGAGGATCCGCGCCCGCTGCAGGCGCTTGTTAGGCGGCATCACTTGGACGACGACCGCAAGGGCTTTGTAACTACACGAAGCCCCTCTGCGAGTTCGGTCGTATCTGTTTCGCCGAAGATGGCAACGTGCACAGTGTTCATGTAGAGCGAGTCCGGGCCGGCCGCCCAAACGCCAAGAACGATCCCAGGTGGCCCCTTGTCGAACGGGCCCGTGTCCGCCTCCCAGATGTCGACATCAAGATGGATCCCCGATGGGGTCGTGTCCGCGTCGCTGCGATAGCCCTTCCACACGAGGAACCGCGGCGCGTGAAACGAAGTCATCAGGTCCGTATGGTACTGAATGCTGTCGAGAAGACGGTCTCGGACGAGGTGACACGCCGAGAAGGTGCGGCGCTTGAGAAGGCGGCCGTCGAGCGTCAACTCGAGGACCATTCGCTGAGGCCGAGCGCACGAAGCGAACCAAAACCACCCGGTATCAGAGGCTGTCGTGGAGGTGGCAGGACCGATGGCGGCATGCGGAGCGTCCGCGGAGGAACGGGCCGCCGAAGAAGGCGTCGCCGGCTTGCCGCCGACTGCAAGACAAAGCAGGACTGTGCCTAGCTGCAGCCGCATCGTGAGTCTCATGTGTGATGCCGCCTAACGGATCGCGCCTCAGCGGCGCGCGTCCTGTTCCCACCAGCCACACAACGCCCGCACTACCTCAGGTGAACTGTCCAGCCCCACAACACCCGCCCCACGCGCGCGCCCGCTGCAGGCGCCAGTTAGGCGGCAGCAGGGCCGTTGCCTTCAGTTCCTCAGGAAGTACTGCACGGTGCTTACCACGCGAACCGTCTTCTGAATCTGGGTCCCTTCAGCGATCCCCGGCGCTTGATCGCGCGGCAAAATCTCGAAG
>JAJYLG010000045.1 GCA_021787985.1 Chloroflexota bacterium | reverse complement strand
GGCAGTGCTTGGCAACCCGGCAAGCACCGGCCGAGGCGCCGCTGTTGCGCGCACGCCGCGGACCACGACCGGGCCTCCTTCCAGCGAAGGACGGCAGGAGCCAGCCCCCGCAGGTCGGCTACCCGACCGGCCCGCCAGCACCGGCCACCCGCGGTGCCCGCCCACCGCGCAGACCAGCAACCGATCATCCCTGGCGGAAGGCTGCAACAGCAACACTGCGGACAAAATCACTGGCCACTTGTCCCGGTCAAATTCACTGGCCATCGACTCCCGTCTCCGCCCTGCCTCGCCGCGGCATCCCTGTCTGTGCGAAGCTAGAGGGCTTATCGCCAGATGACCGGAGGCAGTGATGGCCGATCCCACATCCGAGTTCGACCAGTATCGCGACGACATCCTCGCCGCCCTGGGAGACCGGGAACCCCTTGCAGTCCTGCGTGCGACGTTCGACGAGGTGCGGCAACTAACCGCCGCGGTTGCGGCGGACCGCCTTCGCCGCGCGCCCGCCGCGGGCGAGTGGTCGCCCTGGCAGGTGCTGAGCCACTTCGCCGACAACGACCTCGTGTGGGGTGTGCGGGTCCGGATGGTCGTGACGCAGGACCGGCCGCCGCTCGTCCCCTATGACCAGGAAGCATGGACCGCCCGCTTCGGCGATCTCGACATCGACCCGGGCGATACCCTCGCCCGCTGGCAGGCGCTGCGGCTGAGCAACCTGCGACTCTGGGACTCCCTGAGCGCCGACGAGTGGCAGCGCACGGGCCTCCACCCGGAGCGCGGGGAGCTGGCCGTGCGGACGATCGTTGAACTGCTGGCGGGCCACGACCGCATCCACCTGGAGCAGATGCTCCGGGGTCTCGCGTAGCGGGCGCGCGACCGTTGGGAGGCGGCGCCGACACCAGGGCAGCCGCTGCTCTCGAAGGCGGGAGCCGCACTCGGGCAGGTACCGGGCCAGCAGGGCGGTTTGACCGTCCGGAAGCTCGCTCCCTACACTCGTGGTGGGATCCCCAGCATCGATGAACCGTGATTTTGGCATCGACCTCGAAGAGGTATTCCGCGTCATCGACAGCGCGGACGTCCTCATTATCCGCTTTCACCTCATCGCTTCGCGCCTGCTGCTCGACGCGCGCACCAGCGCCCTGGATGGCCCGCTCCTGAAAGTGGTGCCGCGGGCCGGGTCGGTGGAAGAGCGGTTTCAAGGCTTGCGGCGGTTGCGGCCACGGTTCCCCGTGCCCGACAAGATCCTGTCGTTCCAGTGGCCGCGGCAGATGGAGACGCTGCGCGCGTCCGGCGTGTGGGAACGGATCGTCCAGCGGCTCGACTCTACCGGCTGGCCGGGTGCGGCGGACCAGGCTGAGGAGGTCTGGACGGAGCTCCAAGGAGAGGAGCGGAGGCTGCTCGCGGCGGCGATCCGCGGCGGCGAGGGCTTTCAGTCGCTCTGGGAGCGTCGCGGATGAGCACACCGAGCGCGACGCTTCCGCGCGGGCGGCCAGCCCGCCTTTTTTGTGGGCGTGTGCTGCCCGCCGCGCTCACGGCATTCGTCACGCTTGCCCTCGTTGCGTGTTCGAGTGGTGCGCAGCCGCGCCGCATCGACTTTTCGGCCGAGACGCCAGTCCCCGAGCAGCTTTCCTACCAGCTCACCGACCGAAGCGGCCAGTCGTACGGCACGGCTGTCCTATCGACGCGCCAGGACGGCAGCGACCTGGCGCTCGAGCAGGCGTACCAGGGGCCCGACGGCACAACCGACCGCAGCGTGGTCCGCGTCGATCCGGGCAGCATGGCGCCGAAGTCCTCGGTGCGCGACATCACTGTTGGTGGCAGGAAGAGGCATATCACCACGACCTATCAGGACGGCACCGCGGCGGCGCTGTACGAGAGCGGTGCCACCAGCACCACGCACACCGTCACCGTCACTTCCGCCACGTACGACAATCAGGAGTCGTTCTGGTTGTGGCGTCGCTTGCCGCTCGAGGCTGGCGCGGAGTACACGTACGCCACCGTCGTCGTCGACACGCAGAGCGGTGCCATCAACCGGCCGGTCGCCACCGTGCGCGTCACCGGGGTGGACGAGCTGAAGGTTGGCGACCAGACGATCCGTGCCTGGCGGCTCGTGTTCGACAGCGCGGGCGTCCGCAACACCGTCTGGCTGCGCGACGGCGCCGCGCACGAGATGGTGCGCTACGAGCTCGCCTCCGGCCTCATCTACGAGCTCGCGCCCTCGGGCGGCTGACACCCGGGGCGCGAGCCGCCCGCTCAGGGCTGCAGCACGATCTTGCCGAAGAACTCCCGCGACTCCATCAGCTCGTGGGCCTTGCTGGCGTCACGCAGCGGGAATGTCTGCGCCACCACGCCGTGGATCGCGCGGCGCTCCATCAGCTTGACGACCTGGCGCATCTCCGCTTTCGTCCCCATGAACGAGCCCATGAGGGTGAGCTGGCGGCTGAAGAGCTGGCCCAGGTGGAGCCGCACGTCGTATCCGGCCGTGACACCGCAGGTGATGAACTTGCCGCCGCGCTTCATCGCGCGGTAGTTCTGGTCCCAGACGGTTGCGCCGACGTGGTCGAAGACGATGTCGACCCCCTTGCCACCCGTCGCCTCGAGCACCGCCGCGGCGAACTCGGGGTTCTCGCGGTAGTTGATCGTCACGTCCGCGCCGAGGTCGCGGGCGCGCCGCAGCTTCTCCTCGCCGGAGGCCGTGGCAATGACGCGCGCGCCCATCAGCTTGCAGATCTGCAGCGCTGCCGCCGACACACCGGACCCGGCCGCCATGATCAGCACGCTATCTCCCGGTTTCAGGGCGGAACGCGTGATCAGCATGTGGTACGCGGTGAGCATGGTCAGCGGGATGGCGGCCGCCTCGCCGAAATCCCAGTCGTCGGGGATGGGATGGACGTTCTCCTCCGGCATCATCACGTACTCGGCGTAGCCGCCGTCGCGCGCCACGCCCGTCATCCGGTACTGCTCGCACATGTTGTCGTTGCCGGAAGTGCAGTACTCGCACCGCCCGCACGTCACGCCGGGATTGCACACGACGTGCTGGCCCACCTGGAGCGAGGCCACACCCGCTCCCAGCGCGGCCACCTCGCCCGCGATGTCGCAGCCGGGGATGTGCGGCTTGGGGAACTCGCGCCGTTGCCCGCGCGCCCCCGCCCGCAGGAACACGTCCAGGCGGTTGAGCGCGGCAGCGCGCACGCGCAGCAGCACCTGCCCTGGTCCGACCTCCGGCTCCGGCAGGTCACCGTACTTCAGAACGTCGGGGGCGCCTTGCTCCGTGAGATAAACGGCCTTCACCTAACTCTCCCTCACATCGTTTCCTCTGCTGGCAACCCGGCGACGGAGGGGCCCTGCTCGGTGCGCAGCACCACCAGCAGCGTGCCCGCCGCCACCTGATCTCCCGTCTTGCAGCGGACCTCGACCACCGTGCCGTCCGCCGGGGCGTGCAAGAAGTGCTCCATCTTCATCGCTTCGAGCGCCACCAGCGGCTCCCGCTCGGCGACGTGCTGGCCGCCTTCGACGAGCACCTGCAGCACCACGCCCGGCAGTGGGGACACGATCTCGACAGCGCCGGACGCCTCCCCCACGTCCGCCGCCGCGGCCTGGCGCCGCTCGTGCGCCGGCTCGGCGCGATACGCGCAACCCTCCCAGCCAAGCCACGTGCGCGGGCCATCGTCCGCCACACGGACGCGGGCGCCCTCACGGGGGAAGACCAACGCGTCCTGGTCGCGCGCCACGCGGGTCTCGCACTCGCCATCGTCGCGGCGGATGCGCAGCGCTCCATGCTCGCTCAGCCGGGCGCCGCAGGCGATACGATGGCCCTCGATGCTCCAGGGGCGGGTCGGCACGCGGGCCAGCGCTCGCCAACCGGCCAGCGCGCCGGTAAGCGGGTCTGAGGCGACGCGCAGCGCGTGGTGCGCCGCCAGCGCGTCCACCACGACATCCGGCAGCGCCTCCCGCTCCGGCTGCTGGCGTTCCAGCCAGTCGGTGGTCACCCTGCAGCCGCGGAAATCCGGGTGCTCGACCACCAAGCGGAGCAGCGGCTGGTTCGTCGGCACGCCGGCCACCCAGAGCGAGCGCAGCGCCACCGCCGCCGACCGCAGCGCGGCATCGCGGTCCGCAGCGTGCACGACGATGTTTGCCAGGTGCGCGTCGTACGCCGTCGTCACCGTGTCTCCGGCCGCGTAGCCGGCGTCCACGCGCGGCCCGTCCGGCAGATCGAAAGCAAGCAGCTTGCCGGCCGCGGGCAGCGAGTCGCGCAGCGGGTCCTCGGCGTACAGTCGCAGCTCGAGCGCGTGCCCTGTCGTTTGGACGTCATCCTGGCGGAACCAGAGTGGCTCGCCGAGCGCGATGCGCAGTTGCGCCTGCACCAGGTCGAGACCGGTCAGCAGCTCCGTGACGCCGTGCTCCACCTGCAGGCGCGTGTTCGCCTCGATGAAGTACCAGCGGCCGTCCGCCGCCACCAGGAACTCGACCGTGCCCGCCGAGCGATAGCCTGCCGCGGCCGTGAGCCGTACCGCCGCCTCCCCGAGCGCGGCACGCGTTGCCGCATCGATCGCCGGTGACGGCCCCTCCTCGACAACCTTCTGCCGGCGCCGCTGTACCGTACAGTCGCGCTCGAACACGTGGACGAGCCCACCGCGGCCGTCGCCCAGCACCTGAACCTCGACATGTCGCACTCCGGAGAGAAAACGCTCCAGGTAGATGGTGCCGTCCCCGAACGCGCGCGTCGCCTCCCGGCGTGCGCTGTCCGCCACCAGCGGCAGGTCCTCTTCGCGTTGCGCCACGCGGATGCCGCGACCACCGCCGCCCGCCGCGGCCTTCACCAGCAGCGGAAAGCCCACCCGCCGCGCTGACTGTAGGGCGTCGGTGCCATCCGCGAGTGGCTCGCCGGGCACCACCGGCAGCCCGAGCGCCTGGGCCAGCTCGCGCGCACGCTGCTTGTCGCCCAGACGGCGCATCGCGTCGGCAGTCGGTCCGACCAGGGTGACGCCCATCTCCTCCAGCCGGCGTGCGAACGACGCGCTCTCCGCCAGGAATCCCCAACCTGGGTGTACCGCTACCGCGCCGACCCGGACGGCCGCCTGGGCGACGGCGGCCTCATCGAGATAGCTGCGCGGCGCCGGCGCCGGTCCCAGGCGCACCGCCTCGTCCGACTGGCGCACGTGCAGCGCTTCGCGGTCGGCGTCGGAGTAAACCGCGACCGGCGACAGGCCGAGCGCCCGGCAGGCCCGGACGACGCGCACGGCGGAGACGCCACGGTTGGCGATCAGAACGCGCGCCGCGCTCACATCCGGAAGACCCCGAGCTTGCCTTCGGGCATCGGGGCGTGCGCGCTGCAGCCGAGCGCCAGCCCGAGCACATCGCGCGTGTCGGCCGGGTCGATGATCCCGTCATCCCAGAGGCGCGCGGTCGAGAAGTACGGGCTGCCCTCGTGCTCGTACGTCTCGATGACGGGCCGTTGGAACTGCCGCGCCTCATCCGTCGTCGGCTCCTGGCCGCGCTGCCGCAGGTTCTCGTACCGCACCTGCCACAGCACGGACGCGGCCTGTTGCGCGCCCATGACGCTGATCCGCGCGTTTGGCCACGTCCACAAGAAGCGAGGCGAGTACGCCCGCCCGCACATGGCGTAGTTGCCCGCGCCGAATGAGCCGCCGATTACCACCGTGAACTTGGGGACCGGCACCGTGGCCACCGCGGTTACCATCTTGGCGCCGTCCTTGGCGATGCCCTGGTTCTCGTACTGCTTCCCCACCATGAAACCGCTGATGTTCTGCAGGAAGACGAGCGGGATGCCACGCTGCCCGCACAGCTCGATGAAGTGTGCGCCCTTCAGCGCGCTCTCGGAGAAGAGGATGCCGTTGTTGGCGACGACGCCCACCAGGTGGCCGTAGATGCGTGCGAAGCCGCATACCAGCGTGGTCGCGTAGCGAGCCTTGAACTCGTGGAAGCGCGAGCCGTCGACGATGCGCGCGATCACCTCGTGCACGTCGTAGGTGAAGCGCGGGCTCACCGGCACCACACCGTAGATCTGCTCCGGCGGGTAGAGCGGCGGCTCGGCGCGCGCCACCGGCCAGGTCGGGCCGCGCTGCTCGGCGAGGTTCGCGACAATCGAGCGGCAGATGTCGAGCGCCTCGTCATCGTCGTTCGCGCAGTGGTCGACCACGCCCGAGATCTCGCTGTGAACCCGGGCCCCGCCGAGCTCCTCGGCGCTGACCACCTCACCGGTGGCCGCCGCAACCAGCGGTGGACCGCCCAGGAAGACATGGCCCGTGTCGCGCACGATGACACTCTCGTCGCTCATCGCGGGGATGTAAGCGCCGCCGGCCGTGCAGGGTCCCATCACCACGCTGATCTGCGGGATCCCCAGCGACGACATGACGGCCTGGTTGTAGAAGATGCGGCCGAAGTGCTCACGGTCGGGGAACACCTCGGCCTGGAGCGGGAGAAAGGCGCCGCCACTGTCGACCAAGTAGATGCACGGGAGGTGGTTCTGCATCGCCACCTCCTGCGCGCGCAGGTGCTTCTTCACCGTGAGCGGGTAGTAGGTGCCGCCCTTGACGGTCGCGTCGTTCGAGACGATGACGCAGTCGCGGCCCGAAACCCGCCCGACGCCGGTGATGACGCCCGCGCTCGGCGCGTCGTTGTCGTACATGTCGTAGGCAGCGAGCGGGCTCAGCTCGAGGAACGGGCTGCCCGGGTCGAGCAGTCGCTCGATCCGCTCACGCGCCAGCAGCTTGCCGCGCGCCCTGTGACGGACGACCGTCGCCTCGTCGCGCTGGTTCGCCGCCCAGTCGACTCGACGGCGCAGCTCGTCGACCAGCGCGCGCATCTCGTCGGAGCGCTCGCGGAACTGCGCGTCCGCCGTGTCCAGGTGCGAATGGAGCACCGGCAGCGACTCGGCCGCTCCCTGGGCGGTCAGCCCTCCCACTCGGCGACCTCCTTGCCCAGCAGGTCGCGCGCGATGATCAGCTTGCGGATCTCACTTGTTCCGGCGCCGATCGTCATCAGCTTCGCATCGCGCCAGAGCCGCTGCACCGGCGCGTCGTGCGTGTAGCCGAAGCCGCCGTGCACCTGCACCGCATCCTCGGTGACGCGCGTCGCCACCTCGGCCGAGAACAGCAGCGCAGCCGCGGCGTCGCGCGTGCAGCGGATACCCTGGCCGGCGACGAACGCGGTGCGGTAGACGAGCCAGCGCGCCGCCTCGACCTGGGCATACATCTCCGCCAGCTTCGCCTGGATCATCTGGAACGCGCCGATCGGCCGGCCGAACTGCTTTCGCTGGCGCGCGTACGCCACCGACAGGTCGACGGCCTCCTCGGCGATGCCGACCGGCTCCCCCGCCAGGAACACGCGCTCGTAGTCGAGCCCGGTCATCATCACCGCGGCGCCACGGTCCACCTCGCCCAGCACGTTCGCGGCCGGCACCCGGCAGTCCTCGAACACCAGCTCGCCGGTGGGCGAGCCGCGGTGTCCCACCTTATCGAGCGACCGCATCACCGAGAACCCGGGCATGCCGCGCTCAACGATGAAGGTGGTGATGCCGTGCGCGCCTGCGGCCGGGTTCGTCTTGGCGTACACGATCAAGGTGTCCGCTACCGGTCCGTTGGTGATGAAAAGCTTCGTGCCGGTGAGCACGAAGTCGTCCCCGTCGCGCACGGCGCGGGTGGAGATCCCCGCCGCGTCGCTGCCGGCGTCGGGCTCGGTGATGGCGAGGGCTCCGATCGTCCCGCCCGAGCACAGGTCGGGGAGGTACCGCCGTCGCTGCGCCTCGCTGCCGTTGCGGTACAGGTTGAAGGCGCACAGGTTCGTGTGCGCGCCGTAGGAGAGCGCCAGGGACGGCGAGACGCGCGACACCTGCTCGAGAGCGATCACCCCGCTGAGCAGGTCGGCGCCCGCGCCGCCGTACTCGTCCGGGATGTTGATGCCGAGCAGCCCGAGCCCCGCCAGCGAGCGGAACAGCGCCTCCGGGAACCAGTCCTCGCGGTCGATCCGGTCGGCCACTGGAGCGATCTCGCGTCGAGCGAAACCGAGCACGGTGTCGCGCAGGAGTAGGTGCTGCTCGGTCAGAATGGGCTCGGACATCATGCGCCTCCACTTGCGGCCTCATTGTGGCATGGGCGTACGCCAGGCGCAGCAGTGCACCCCTCCGGACAGACGTGCGAGCGTTTGCTTCCGCAGGGTGCGCAGGGCATATTCGAGCCAAGGCGGCGCGGCGAGCCACCGGCTCGGTGAACGGCTCCGCAACGGGGGAGGGCATCGTGGGAGGACCGCTGGAGGGGATCACAGTCGTCGAGATGGGGTTCTGGGTGGCCGGGCCGTCGGCCGCCGGCATCATGGCCGACTGGGGTGCCGAAGTCGTGAAGATCGAGCCGCCGACCGGCGATCCGTTCCGCGGGCTGTTCGCTTTGCTGCTCGGCGTGCCCGCCACGCTCAACCCGCCGTTCGATCTCGACAACCGTGGCAAGCGCGGCGTCGCGCTCAACCTGGAGACGGACGAGGGCCGGCGGATCGCGCAGCAGTTGATCGAGGGCGCCGACGTCTTCGTCAGCAACGTCCGACCGGGAGCGCTGCAGCGCTGCGGCCTGTCCTACGAGGAGCTTCGCGCGCTCAACCCGCGGCTGGTCTACTGCCACGTGAGCGGCTACGGTGCCGACGGCGCCGACCGCGACCGCGCTGCATACGACGTCGGCGCCTTCTGGTCGCGCGCGGGCGTGGCGGCGTCGCTGACAGCGGCAGGCCACGCCATCCCCCAGCAGCGCGGCGGAATGGGTGACCACATGGCCGGCCAAGCGGCCGCCGGCGCGGTCTGCGCCGCGCTGCTCGCCCGCGCGCGCACGGGCGAGGGTCAGCGAGTCACGATCTCGCTCCTGCGCATCGGCGTCTACATGATGGGCTGGGACACGAACATGGCGCTGCGGGGCGTGCCAGTGGAGCCGTACGACCGCTTCCACGCCCTCAACCCGATCATCAATTCCTTCCCGGCGGGAGACGGCCGCTGGTTCTGGCTGCTGTTGCTCCAGGCGGGCCGCCACTGGCCTGACTTGTGCCGCGCGCTGGGCCGCGACGACCTGATGGAGGATCCGCGCTTCGCGGACATCCCCGAGCGGATGCAGAACGCCGAAGCGCTGGTGCGCGAGCTCGACCGCACGCTCGCCACCCGCTCGCTGGCGGAGTGGGCCGAGATCTTCGACCACGAGAACGTGTGGTGGGCGCCCGTCCAGAGCGTCAACGAGGTGGTCAACGACCCCGTCGCCCACAACGCCGGCGCCTTTGTGGACGTTCCCGGTCCCGATGGCCCGGTGCGCATGGTGTCTACTCCCGCGGACTTCTCCGGCACGCCGTGGGCGCCGCGCGGTCTGGCGCCTGAGTTCGGCCAGCACACCGAGGAGGTGCTGCTCGAGCTCGGCTACGATTGGGAGCAGATCGTGGCACTCAAGGGACGGGAGGTTATCCCCTGAGGGCCGGCCGCGCGCAGACCGTTGGAGACGCTGATGGTATCCTGCCCGTGGTCAGCCGGCCCGACGAAACGCACAGGAGGAGCGAGTGACCGAGACCCAACGACGGATCCTGATTGCCGTCGGTGCCTTCGTCGCGGTCGTTGTCGTGTTTGCCCTCGTCCTGCTGTTGCTGCCCACGGGTGGTCCGGGCGGCAAGTCTCAGGATTTCACTCTCACCCCGACGCCCAGCGCCACGCCCACGCCGACTCCCAGCAGCACGCCCGCCAGCGTCGTCGGCACCGTGGTCAGCACCGCGGTCGTGCGCGACGTCCCGAGCACGCTGGCAGCGCAGATCGCCACCCTGGTCAACGGCGAGAAGGTCGACATCGTTGGCAAGAACCAGGACTCCACCTGGGTCCAGATCGCCTATGATCAGGGCGGCACGAAGCAGCGCGGCTGGGTTTCCGTCCTATCCCTTCGTATCACCGGCGATCTCTCGTCCGTCCCGACGATCAGCGTGCAGACGCCGACACCCACTCCGACGCCGACACCGACACCAACCGCCGCGCCAACGCTCACGCCGACCAAGACCCCGGCACCGGACCTCAAGGTCGGCAATGTGTACCTGACAACGGGCGGAACGCCGCTGGTGGTCGTCCAAGTATTGAACGTAGGCACGGCGGGCCTGCAGAGCGCGCCCATCCCGGTGCTGATCACCCTCAGCTCCGGCGTGAGCGCCCGGTGCGGCAATGCGCCGCTGGCCCAGGGGGGCTCGTGCTCGTCACAATCGTCTGCGGTTACCATCCCCGTGGGGAGCAGCATCAGCCTGACCACCAACGTGTCGCTGCCCAAGGGCGGCAGCATCGTCGTCGTGGTCAACCCGGGCGGTCTGAACGCCCCGATCCTCGAGCTGGACGCATCGAACGACACCAACAACCGGCGCGAGGTGGCGCTGCCGTCGCCCTGAGCCGAGCACGCGTCACGTTCGGCGGGTGGCGGTGTTCTCTCTCTCGGTGGCGGCCAGGGAATCGTGACTTCAGCGGAGCAGGTCAAGCAGCGCATCGAGATCGTG
This sequence comes from Chloroflexota bacterium, assembly GCA_021787985.1. Lineage (GTDB taxonomy): Bacteria > Chloroflexota > Dehalococcoidia > DSGV01 > DSGV01 > JAJYLG01. The sequence goes on along the minus strand of JAJYLG010000045.1, from coordinate 17,830 downwards.
ACGCTGGCGGGAGAATCTTGCCAGTTGCAGCGGGCGGGCCGCATGTGGCGGGCGCGCTGCCCGTTTCACCAGGAACGGACGCCGTCCTTTTACGTTGACCCCGACCGGCAGACCTGGCACTGCTTCGGCGCTTGTGGCACCGGCGGGGACGTCTTCAGCTTCGTCATGCGCCGCGACGGTGTGGACTTCCGCACCGCGCTCGAGCATCTGGCCGAGCGCGCCGGTGTCGAGCTCGCGCGCGGTTCCACCCGTGGCGGACGCTCTGCCCGGGGCGGACCCGCTCAGCAGGCGCTCGAAGCCGCGGCTCGCTTCTGGCAGGAGCAGCTCTGGCACGACGTCGTACGGGGAAAGGATGGGGAGGTCGCTCGCCGCTACCTGGAGCGCCGTGGGGTCGATCGCGCCTCGGCCGAGCGGTTCGAGCTCGGCTACGCGCCGGAAGACGGTCACGCAACCCTGGAGTTCCTGCGCGGCCGCGGGTTCGACGACGTGGCGCTGACGGAGGCCGGACTGGTGGTCGATGTCGCCGGGTCTGGCAGGGGCGGGCGCGATCGTTTTCGCGGACGGCTGATGTTCCCGGTGCGGGACGAGCGCGGCCGGCTCGCGGGGTTCGGCGGGCGCGTGCTGGGCGAGGGCGAGCCGAAGTACCTGAACAGCCCCCAGGGACCGCTGTTCGACAAGGGCGGCCTGCTGTACGGGCTGCACCTGGCGCGCGAGGCCGCCCGCCGCGAGGACCGGCTGGTGATCGTCGAAGGGTACATGGACGTCATCGCAGCGCACCAGCATGGCTTCCAGAACGTGGTCGCCGGCATGGGCACCAGCTTGACGGAGCGGCAGGCCAAGCTCGCCCGCCGCCTCACCGGGGTGAGGACGATCGTGCTCGCGCTCGACGCCGACCCAGCCGGGCAGAAGGCGATCATCCGCGGCCTGCCGGTGCTGTTGCACGCGTTGGCGGACGACCCTGGCTACTTCGACGCCGAGGCCCTGCTCGACCCCGCGCGCCAGCACCGCGGTGTCGACCTGCGCGCGCTCGTGCTGCCGGACGGCTCGGATCCCGACGATCTGGTGCGCCACGACCCCGACCGCTGGCGACAGCTCGTCGAGGACGCCCCCCGCCTGCTGGACCACGTCGTCCAGGTAGCCGCTGCGGCCGCCGACCTCGTCTCACCCGAGGGGCGCGCCGCGTTCGTCGCGTCGTTGCGTCCGCTGCTCGAGGCGATCGACGATCCCGTACTGCGTGCGGCCTATGGCCAGCGGATCGCCTCGCTCGCGGGTGTCGACGCCGAAGCGGTGGTCCCGCGCCGCGGGTCTGCCCGTTCAGCCGCGGCGAGCGCGCCGCGTGCGCCCGCCCGCGAGCCGGGACCCGCCACGCTCCAGGAGCTGGACGCGCTCGCGCTGGTCGTGGCGCTCGGTCGGGAGGCCGCCGAAGAGGCCGGCGTCACGCCGGATCGCTTCCTTGCCGCCGGTGCGGCCGAGCTGTGCGCCCTGCTGCTGGTCCGCCGCGCGGCGGACGACGGGCCGCTAGAGGACGCGCTCCCAACGGAGCTCGAACCGCTGTGGGCTGCCGTTACCGCGCGTCGGCTCACCGCCCTTTCGGGGCCGGCGGCACGCCAGGAGCTCCAACATCTCGCGCGCTGGCTGGACCTGGCGCGCCTGCGGCAGGCGGAGGCGGCGGTTCGCGACGAGCTGGGGCGGCTGGAAGCGTCCGCCGGGGCGGGCCGCATCGCCGCGCTGGCAGCACAGGCTGCTGAGGAGGATGACGGGCCGAGCAGCGAGGAGAGCGAGGTCGCACGCGAAGCCGCGCGGTTGTGGGTCGAGCTGCGCGAGGTGCAGCGTGCGATCGATCGGGCGCGGGATGCGTTGCGTGGAGCTCCGGCTGCGTAACGAAATCGGGGGGTCCGGTGTTATGGTAAGTGATGACAGCGAAATGGTCGTCGCCGATGGCGGCCGGAACGCAGATGGGGTGTTGGACGTGGTGAGCACGACGGGGGTCCGCGCCGGCGCGCGCGACGCGCTGATCCGCGTGGGGCGTGATCTTCAGCGCTGGCCGACCGAGGAGTTCGAGAGCCGCCCGGAGCTCGAGCAAGAGGCTGAACGGGAGGTAACCGCTTCCCAGACGCTCGAGGAGCAGGAGGGTATCGACGACCCGGTCCGCATGTACTTGCGCGAGATCGGCAAGGTCGCCCTGCTGACGGCTGACGGTGAGAAGCGCCTTGCCCGTCAGATGGAAGAGGGCGAGCATCTCGAGGCGCTCGAGCACCGCTTCGAGGGGGAGCATCCGGGTCGACACGCGACCGCGGTAGACGTGGCCGCATTGCTGTTCACGGAGCTCGAGGAGATCCGGCCAAGCTTCGACCTGGCCCTCGAGCACATGAAGCTGCCGCCGATGCCGCTGTGCGAGCTGGTCGTCAACCCGACCTTCCGCTCGACGGTCGACGCAGAGATGGACGCCGGCCTGGCGGACCTGGTGCGCTCGACGCTCTTCCCAGAGGAGGCGCGCAAGCGGCGCGAGATCATTGAGCGGGCGAATCCAGAGGAGAAGCCGCAGGCCGGGCAGGCGGAGGCCAGCATCGTCCGGCTCTCCATCGTGACTCACATTCTCGTGCCGCAGCTCGTGGACCTGGCGTCCCGGGCCGCCGGCAGCGAGGAGAATCTGTATCCGCCCGTGGCGGACCTGGCGGAGCGCCTGCGTCCGGTCGAGCGCGCGTTCTCCGATCACTTCGAGCGCATCAAGCGCGATGGTCGCAGGGCGGAGCGTCAGCTCACCGAGGCGAACCTGCGCCTGGTGGTGAGCGTCGCGAAGAAGTACATCGGCCGTGGCATGTCGCTGCTCGACCTGATCCAGGAGGGCAACATCGGCCTGATCCGGGCGGTCGAGAAGTTCGACTACCGCAAGGGCTACAAGTTCTCCACCTACGCCACCTGGTGGATCCGGCAAGCGATTACGCGCGCGATCGCCGACCAGGCGCGGACCATCCGCATCCCGGTGCACATGGTCGAGACGATCAACAAGCTGGTGCGCATCAGCCGCCGGCTGGTGCAGGAGTACGGCCGCGAGCCGACCAGCGAGGAGATCGGAGCGGGCATGGATCTGCCGCCGGACAAGGTGCGCGAGATCCTCAAGGTCTCGCAGGAGCCGGTCTCGCTGGAGACGCCGATCGGCGAAGAGGAGGACAGCCACCTCGGCGACTTCATTGAGGACCACGGTGCGCTGGCGCCCGCCGAGGCCGCCTCCCACCAACTCCTGAAGGAGCAGGTGAACGAGGTCCTTGGCACGCTGACGCACCGCGAGCGACGCGTGCTCGAGCTGCGGTTCGGGCTCGAGGACGGGCGTAGCCGCACGCTCGAGGAGGTCGGCCGTGAGTTCGGCGTGACGCGCGAACGTATCCGCCAGATCGAGGCCAAGGCGCTGCGCAAGCTGCGCCATCCGAGCCGCAGCCGCAAGCTGAAGGACTACATCGAGTGACGGCGACGGAGGACGTCGGCGCTCCGACCGACGCCCGGCCCTGCGCCGTGTGCGGTGGGCCGGTGCGCGCCTTCCGTGACGGGATCGACTGCGCGTTCTGCGGTTGGGCATTCCACCTCCACCTTGGCGGCGCCATGGGGCGCGCCTGTGGCGTGACCGTGCATGCCAGCGAGCTGGGGCTCGGCTGCTGCGGCATGATCTACGCATGCGACCGCTGTGCCGAGGAGCACGGCCTCGAGCCGGGCGCGCGCACTCCGCGGCGCACGGTCACCGAGCTACACTGAACGCTGACCAGGCATCCACGGAACGGAGGTTCCCCTGTGCCGCTCTACGAGTACTCCTGCCCGACCTGCGACCAGAAGTTCGAGTTGCTGCGGCCCATGTCGCGGGCTGACGAGCCGGCGACCTGCCCCCAGGGCCACGCGACGTTGCAGCGGCTCCTGAGCGTCTTCGCGCTGCCGCGAGGCGCCGCGCAGGCGTGGGCAACCGACGACGAGGAGTCGAGTGCAGGCGGCTGTGGCTGCGGCGAGGGCGGCTGCGGCTGCAGTATCTGACCACGCTGGTCGAACATACCGTGCGCGGGCGGTTCTGTGACCACCCGCGCCGCGCTTGCCCGACGATCGCCTTCAGCTTCCCGCCGCGGCGCGGTCGGCAATCAGAAAGGTCTCTTCACACCCGCGCACCATCGCGGCCGGTAGTGAGACTCCGTCGCGCCAGGCCGCCAGCGCGGCCCGCTTCGACTCGCCGGTCGCGAGGAAGATCACGGTCCGTGCCGAGCTGAGATAGGTGCAAGTGAGCGTCAGGCGCTCGGGCGGCGGCTTGGGCGCGCCGCGTACACCCGCGACCGCCCCGGCGGCGCGGAGGGCCGGATTGTCGGGGAAGAGGCTGGCGGTGTGACCGTCCTCGCCCACGCCCAGGAGCGCGAGCTCCAGCGGCGGCAGGCCGGCGATGAGCGGCTCGGCCGCTGCCGCACCGGCCTCCGGTCCCAGCTCGCCCGGCAGCGCGACGAAGGCAAGCGGTGGCACAGGCAGCCGGCGGAGAAAGGTGCGCCACAGCACCGCATCGTTTCGCTCCGGATCGCCGGGCGCCGCGCAACGCTCGTCAGAGGGAACGAACGCCAGCAGCGAGGCGTTGGGCAACGTCGGCGCCAGCCGCTGGTACAGGGGCAGTGGAGTGCTGCCGCCCGCGAGGACGACGGTGCGAGGCTCATGCACGGCCGAGAGCCGGCGGACGACCAGCTCGAGCACGAGGTCGAGCGCCGCGTCGTGGCGCTCGCAGACGTGCCAGCGGGCGGGGTCTTTCGGCGGATTCATTCGGCGCCCACCTGGTCGGGGTTGCGGAGCGGTCGCCAGCGGTGTTCGGGCGAGTCGAGGATCCGATCAGCCTGCGGCGGACCGTCGGAGCCGGCTGGATAGGTCGCGAGCGTGTCGCTCTCGCTCTGCCAGTGTTTGAGCACCGGGTCGAGCACCCGCCAGGCCTGCTCCACCTCATCCAGGCGCAGGAAGTGTGTCCGGTCGCCTTTCAGGACGTCGAGCAACAACAGCTCGTAGGCATCGTGCTCGCGCTCCTGCCGGTGTCGGTACGGCGCGGTAAGCACGACGGTCCGCGGTCGGAGCTCCATGCCCACGGCCTTCGCCTGCGCGACCAGGTGCATGCTCTCGTCCGGCTTCAGCTCGAAGACGAAGAGGTCAGGCTGAACGCGGTCCAGTGGTGTGCGACGGAAGAGCTGCGTCGGTGGGGCGCGGAACTGGACCGCAATCTCACTGCGGGTAGCGGAGAGCCGCTTACCCGTCCGCAGGTAGAAGGGCACGCCGCCCCAGCGCCAGCTATCCACGTAAAGCTTGATGGCGGCGTACGTCTCGGTGGTGGAGTCGCGCGGGACGCCCTCTTCCTCGAGGTAGCCCGGAACACGCTGCTCTTCGGCGGCGCCGGCGGTGTACTGGCCGCGCACGGCGAACGCGGGCACGCGGTCGCGGGGGATGGGTCGCACGCTCTTCAGCACCTTCACCTTCTCGGCGCGCAGGTCATCCGCGTCGAGCACGGTGCTGGGCGGCTCCATCGTCGTCAAGGTGAAGAGCTGCATCAGGTGGTTCTGCACCATGTCGCGCAGCGCGCCAGCCTGGTCGTAGTAAGTCGCGCGCCCCTCGAGGCCGAGGGTCTCAGCCGCGGTGATCTGCACCTGCTCGACGTGGTTGCGGTTCCAGAGCGGCTCCAGGAGGGTGTTCGCGAACCGAAAGACGAGGATGTTCTGGACGGTCTCCTTCCCCAGGTAGTGGTCAATACGGTAGACCTGCTCCTCACGCCAGTAGCGGTTCGAGCGCTCGTGCAGCGCCTGAGCGCTCTCGAGGTCGGTGCCGAACGGCTTCTCGATGACCAGGCGGCGGAAGCCGCCGCGCTCCTCCTGCAGCCCCGCGCGTGCCAGCCGCTCAGCCGCCAGCGCGAAGCTGTTCGGTGGCAGCGCCAGATAGAAGGCGGCGTTGCCGGCCACCTGGCCTGCCACCCCGCGCAGGCTGGCCTCGTCCAGCTTCCCCGAGACGTACGCGCTGAAACGCCGCAGGAAACGCGCCCAGCGCTCGCGCGAGAAGCCCTGCACGTTCGGCACGGTGCGCTCCTCCATGCGCTGGAGGTAGCCGTCGAGCGTCAAATCGCGCGTCGCGTACGCCACCAGGCGCACGTTGTCTGGGAGGGTGCCGTCGCGGTCGAGGTGGTACAGCGCGGGGAGGAGCAAGCGGTTCGCCAGGTCACCGGTCGCACCCAGGATGACGATTGTCGTGTCACCCATCGTGCGCCTCCTCGGCCGAGCGGATGGGGTGGCCGCCGAAGGCGTTGCGCAGCATCGCCAGCAGACGGTAATCGTAGCGGACCTCGTCGGCGCTGCGGAAGCGCTCCTGCAGCGCCAGGGTGATGGTCGGCGCGGGGACGCCCAGCTCGATCGCCTCGAGCGCCGTCCATCGGCCCTCGCCCGACTCGGCGACGTATGGGGCCACAGCCTCGAGGTGCTGGTCGCGGCGCAGGACCTCGGCCGCGAGGTCCAGCAGCCAGCCACGGATGACGGTGCCGTGGCGCCACGCCTCCGCCACCGCCGCCAGGTCGATGTGGAACTCCGTCTTGCGGCGCAGCAGCTCGAAGCCTTCGCCGTAGGCTTGCATCAACGCGTACTCGATGCCGTTGTGCACCATCTTGGCGTAGTGGCCGGCGCCCACCGGCCCGACGTGCACCCAGCCGCGGTCCGGCGCGGGGGCGAGCGTCTCGAGGACAGGCCGCAGCCGCGCCACCGCCGCTGGGCTGCCACCGACCATCAGCCCGTAGCCGTTCTCGAGCCCCCAGATGCCGCCGGAGACCCCGGCATCAACGAACTCGAGGCCACGCGCCGTGGCCGACTCCCCGTATCGCATTGAGTCCTTATAGTGGCTGTTGGCGCCGTCCACCAACAGGTCCCCCGCCGAGAGCAGGCGGCTGAACTGATCGACGGCCGCCGCGGTGACGTCACCGGCCGGGAGCATCAGCCACAGCGTGCGCGGCTCCCCGAGGCGGGCGACGAGATCCTCCGGCGAAACCGCCGCCGCCACCCCCTGCGCGGCAAGCGCCTCGCGCGCGTGTGTGTCCCGGTCGTATCCGACCACCTCGTGGCCGCCGCGCAGCAGCCGCTCCGCCATGTTGCCGCCCATGCGTCCGAGTCCCACCAGGCCAACCTGCATCGTTCGCCTCCTAACCCCCCATGGCGCTGGTCAGCGCGCGCAGCCCCGACGCACGGTCCGTGCCGATGTCCACCCGCAGCACTCGGCGGCCCCGCGCGAGGAGCGCGTCGTAGTCCCCGATCGCCTGGGCCGCCACCAACGCCCCGAACGTGTACCTCTCGCCGGGCACCGGGACGTCTTCCCCCGGCTGGTCGACGACCTGCAGCGCCAGGCAGGTGTTCGGGCCCCCCTTGTGGAGCTGGCCGGTGGAGTGCAGGAACCGTGGGCCGAAACCGCTGGTCGTCGCCAGCCCGGTGCGCCGGGCGATCCCCTCGCGCAGCGCCTGCAGCGCCGCTGCGTTGGCCGCGTCCCGCGGGATGAACGCCTGCAGCGCCACGTAATCGCCAGGCCGCGCCTCGCCGAGAAACGCCCGGAGCGCCGCTGCGTTGTCTGCCGCCACGGAGGGACGTCGCGGCAGCGCGCCGGACCGCTCGAGCTCGGCCAGCGAGTCGCGCGCACCCCGCTTTGCTGACTCCACGTCGGGTTGGTCGAACGGGTTGATGCCCAGGCAGCGTCCGGCAAGCGCAACCGCCATCTCCCAGAAGAAGAAGAGCTGCGCGATGTCGTAGGTGTCCCGCACCATCTGCCGTAGCACCGGGTGGCCGGCACGCTCGAGGTCGCCCACGAAGTCGTCCATGTTGTGGATCTCGTCGGAGGTGCCCACGACCACGAAACAGCGGTCCGCCGCGTATCGCGTCGGGTCGAGGCGCGGCTCGCCGACCACGGGGACCAGCCCACGGTTCTCCTTGCCGGTGCTTTCGGCGATAAGCTGCTCGACCCAGTCGCCGAACGGGCCCCAGCGGCGCGGCAGGAGGAACGTCAGCTTGTCGCGCCCCTGCTCCAGCGCCGCGCAGACGGCCGAAGCGAGCTGCACGGCAGGATTGTCCGCCGCCGCGCAGAAGCTCGAAGCCTCGCTGGCGATGCGGGCGCGGCCAAGCAGGCGACGCACGTGGACGCCGGTGAGCGCGGCCGGCACGAGCCCGAACTGGATGAGGGCCGAGTACCGCCCGCCCACGTCCGGCGTGGCGCGCACTACTGCCTGGAAACCGAGCCTGCGTGCCTCCGCCTCGAGCCACGTGCCCGGGTCCGTGATGGCGATGAACCACCGGCCGTCATTGTCGGCTCGGTCGTAGAAGTATCGCATCAGGCTCACGGTCTCCGCCGTCGTGCCCGACTTGCTCGAGACGATGAATCGGGTGCGTGCGGGGTCCACGGCGCGTGCGAGCGCCAAGACCTGGTCCGGATGCGAGCTGTCGAGGACGCGCAACCTCGGGCGGCCGGGCGCGTTGCCGAGGATCTCCTGCATGGCCTCGGGCGCGAGGCTCGACCCGCCCATGCCGAGCAGCACGGCGTCGCTGGGGTCGGCCTCTGTCAGACGGTTGGCAGGCGCCGTGAGCTGGAGCGAGTCCTCATGCAGCAGCTCCGGCGCGGAGAGCCAGCCCAGCCGGTCGGCGATCTCCGGAGTGCCGGCTGGCTTCCACACCGTCACGTCATGCCGCCAGACGCGGGCAAGCACGCGCTCATCGTGCCAGCCACCGGCGATAGCCCGCGGGCGAGCGTCGCCTTCCGGCCAGGTCGCCGACACGGTCGCTACCGCCGCGGCCCGCGCGGTTCCACGGCGCGCCGACACTGCGGCGAGCAGGTCATCCCACGAGGCGGCGAAGAGCTCCAACCCCTGGATCTGCAGCCGCTCGCCGATCGCCCCCACGTCGATCTCGAGGGCTCGCAGCCGGCGCACGACTGCCGCCGCCTCGTCCGCGCCTGAGGCGACCGTGTCACCGCGGACCTCGCCGTGGTCCTGGAACGCGGCCAGGGTGGCCGGCGGCAGCGTGTTGATCGTGTCCCGGCCGATGAGCTCTTCGACGTAGCACACGTCACGATAGGCGGGGTTCTTGGCACTGGTGCTTGCCCAAAGCAGCCGTTGCGCTCTGACGCCACGTGCGAGCAGCGCCTGGTACTCCTCCGTCTCCAGCAGCTCACGGAAGCGGGCGTAGACCAGGCGCGCGTTGGCGATTGCCGCGGCGCCCATCAGCCCCGTGGCCTCCGTGGTGCCGATCGCTTCAAGATCATGGTCGACCACGCTGTCTGTTCGGCTGACGAAGACTGAGGCGACGCTGTGCAGGCGGCTCGGGTCGCGCTCCTCCGCCAGGTAGCGGCGTGCACCCCGCAGGAAGGCGCGGGCACAGGCGTCATAGTGCCGCGGCGAGAAGACGAGGGTGAAATTCACCGCGACGCCCGCCGCCAGCAGGCGCTCACCGGCTTCGATGCCCGACGGGGTGGCGGGAACCTTGACCAGCAGATTCGGCCGCTCCACGAGCCGATGCAGACGCCGCGCCTCGGTGAACGTCGCTTCGGCGTCGTTTGCCAGGTCGGGTGCGACCTCCAGCGAGACGTAGCCATCGCCTCCGCTCGTCGAGTCGAACACCGGGCGCAGGACGTCGCATGCCATGCGCACGTCAGCGACCATCAAGTGCTCCATCAGCCCGAGCGCGCCCCGGTCGGGCTCACGCGCCACCGCTGCGCTGATCTCGTGGTCGTAGTCCGTGCTGCCCTCGACCGCTTTCTGAAAGATGGTGGGGTTGCTGGTGACGCCCGTGACGCCCTGCGCCACCAGCCGTTCGAGCTCGCCCGAGGTGATGAGCCCGCGCCGCAGGTAATCGAGCCAGACCGCCTGGCCACGGTCGCGCAGCAACTGCAGTCGGTCCATCCAGGCTCCTCCTCGGTCGCCAGGCTAGCGGTCGTGCGGCTGACCCAGGTGGATCGCCTCCAACGCGTTTACCTGGTCGCGGCGGCGGATGTGGCGCTCCTGACCGTCGAAGCGGGCGGCGAGGAACACGGCCATGATGTCGCGCGCCAGCGCCCGCCCCACGACCCAAGCGCCCAGCGCCAGCACGTTCATGTCGTCATGCTCGACGCCCTGGTGCGCGGAATAGGTGTCGTGGCAGAGGGCGGCGCGCACACCGGGGATCTTGTTCGCCGCCACGCTCACGCCCACGCCGCTTCCGCAGACGAGCACGCCGCGATCGGCCTCGCCGGTCGCCACGGCCTGCCCGACCAGCCGCGCGATGAGCGGGTAGTCGACCGGGCTGGCGTCATGCGTACCCAGGTCGATAACCTCGTGGTCGCGCGCGCGCAGCCACCCCGCGAGGTCCTCCTTGAGCGGAAACCCCGCGTGGTCGGCGCCGATGGCGACGCGCACCGGTTCTACCGTCCCAGGAGCGCGAGGGCGCGCTCGGCGACGTGGGTCGGTGTGAAGCCGTACTCGGCCATCGCCATGTCACCCGGCGCCGAGGCGCCGAAGCGGTCCACGGCCACCACGGTGCTACGGCAGCCGACGAGCGACGACCACCCCAAGCCGCGGCCCGCCTCCACCGCCACCACGGGGGTATCCTGCGGGAGCACCGCCCGCCGGTATTCGTCCGGCTGCTCCTGGAATAGCTCCCAGGATGGCAGAGACACGACCCGCGCTCGCACCCCGCGACGGGCGAGCAGGGGAGCCGCTTCCAGGGCCACGTGCAGCTCCGACCCGGTCCCGACCAGCACCACGTCCGGGCGTGGCGCGCCGTCCTCGAGCACATAGCCACCGCGGCGGACGCCTTCCGCCACGTCATGGCGGGCTGGGTCGAGCGTCGGGACCTTCTGGCGCGTCAGCGCGAGCGCCACCGGCCCTTCGCGCGTGAGCGCCACTCGCCACGCTTCCGCCGCCTCGTTGGCGTCAGCCGGCCGGATCACCGTCAGCCCCGGGATGAGACGCAGGCTCATGAGCTGCTCCACCGGCTGGTGTGTCGGGCCGTCCTCACCAACGCCGATCGAGTCGTGGGTGAACACGAAGATCGAGCGCGCTCGCATCAGTGCCGCCAGGCGGATGGCTGGTCTCATGTAGTCCGAGAAGATCAGGAACGTCGACCCATATGGCACCAGCCCCCCGTGCAGCGCCATGCCGTTCACGGCGGCAGCCATCGCGTGCTCGCGGACGCCGAAGTGCAGGTTGCGGCCGCTGTAGCCACCGGGGGCGAAGTCGCCCCCCTCGTCCACCAGCGTCTTGGTGGACGGCGCCAGGTCGCCCGCGCCGCCCACGAGCGCGGGCAGTCTGCCGGCGATCGCGTTGATCACCTTCCCGGACGCCTCGCGGGTGGCCACGGACCCGGTCGGGCTGAACCGCGGGATGTCGGCGTCCCAGCCGTCCGACAGCCGCCCCTCGCGCGCTCCCTCGACCTCTTGCGACAGCTCGGGGTATTGCTCGCGATAGCGCGCGAGCATCTCCTCCCACGCGGCCTGCGCGCGCGCGCCGCGCTCCACCGCGCCGCCGAGGTGCCGGCGCGCCTCGGCCGGCACGTAGAACGGCTGGTCAGCGGGCCATCCGTAGAACTCGCGCGTCGCCCGCGCCGCCTCCGGTCCGAGCGGCTCGCCATGCGCAGCCGCCGAGTCCTGCTTCGGACTGCCGAAGCCGATGTGGGTGCGGACGCGGACCAGGGACGGTCGTCCGCCGTGGTCCACTTCCGCGCGGGCTGCCTCGATGGCCGCCTGAATAGCGCCCACATCGTTTCCGTCGTCGACGTGCTGGACGTGCCACCCGTAGGCGCGGAAACGACCTTCCACGTCCTCCGTGAAGGCAAGCGCGGTATCGCCCTCGATGGTGATGTGGTTGTCGTCGTACAGCACGACGAGCTTGCCGAGCGCCAAGTGGCCGGCAAGCGATGCCGCCTCCGACGCGACGCCCTCCATCAGGTCGCCGTCCGAGGCGAGCACGTACGTCATGTGGTCGATGACCGGGAAGCCGGGCCGATTGTAGCGCTCGGCCAAGTACCGCTCGGCGATGGCCATCCCGACGGCCATGGCGAAGCCCTGACCGAGTGGCCCGGTGGTGGCCTCCACACCGGGCGTGTGGCCGTACTCCGGGTGACCGGGCGTCTTGCTGCCCCACTGGCGGAACCGGCGCAGCTCATCGAGCGGCAGATCGTAGCCGGTGAGATGCAGCAAGGCGTACAGCAGCGCGGAGGCGTGCCCGGCCGACAGCACGAACCTATCGCGGTTGAGCCAGCGCGGGTCGCGTGGGTTGTGGCGCAGGAAGCGGTCCCAGATGGTGTAGGCGGTCGGCGCCATCCCCAGCGGCGCGCCGGGATGTCCCGACTTCGCCTGCTCTACCTGGTCCACGGCAAGCATGCGGATCGTGGTGACGCACTGTCGCTCGAGGTCGTTCATCCCATCTGTTCCCGCTCCCCATGGTACGCCGTGGCGCCGGGACGAGCCGCCGCTCACCCGGTGGCCGTATCGTCGCTCTCGGGCTGATTCACCACCGTCGCCTCGCGAGCATCGTGGGGCGTTTCATCGCCGGGGTGCTCCTCGTGCTCCTCGTCCCCCTCTGCCGCCGCGCCTTCGGCCGGCGGCTCGACGGCGTCGACGGAAGGGACGGCCGCGTCCTCGGCCGCCGGCGCTTCCGGCAGCACATCGGGCGGAGCGGGCGCAGGCTCTTCGGCCACGGGTTCTTCCACAGGCGGCGCTTCGGCCTGCGTGGGCCCCGGTAGCTCCGCCGCCTCCCGCTGATCCGCTTCCTCCGTTGAAAGGGCCGGTGACGCCAGGTCGTCCGGCGGCCCCGGTGCGGCCACGGGCCCGTCGCCGGCGGGCTCGGCCGCGCTCTCCCGCACCGGCATGGCTTCTCCCAGCGGTTGCTCCTCCTCGGTCGCCGCGATCATGGCGTGACGTGGTCGCGTTCGCCCCAGGTAGAAGGCCGAGAGCCCGAGCAGTGCCAGCGCGACCGCAACCGACACCACGCCGATGCCCAGTGTCGCCTGGTACCAGAACTCCTGCGGGAAGATCTGCACCAGGTGGTCCCGCGCCGGATCGAGCTCCCACAAGTTGTTGGAGAACGCCAGAACGTGGAACTCGGTGAACAAGCGGTCGAACCCGACCGCTAATGCAGCCCCCAACGCTACCACCAGGGCCGCGGTCAGCGACGCCGACCACGCCACCGCGCGCGCGAGCTGCCGGATGCTGCCCTCGCGCGCCCAGCCGAACGCGGCCACCACATACGCGAGCACGAACCCGAGCGCTACGCTCTGCAGCAGGTAGACGCGCTGCAACAGCGTCTTGACGTCCGCCATGTGCTCCACCTCGCGCGTCTTGAACAGCGGCACCCGCTGGCCCGACGCGTCGCTGACCAGCACTCGCAGTACCGGGTCCGACGAGTTGAGGTAGTGCCGGATCTCGACCGCGGCCTGGAGGAGCTGCCCACGCGAGAACCCGGTCACTCCGGGGGCATCGAAGGTGTCGATCGAGTACTGATAGACTGCCTGCTCGTTGAAAGCGACGCGCACCACCGTGAGGATGATGGCGACCGGGAGGGCGACGACGAAGAGGACGCCCGCGAGAGCGCGGAGGAAAGTCATAGGCGCGATAGAGCAAGCGAACCGTTGTCGCGGCGCACGGCGCTGCCTTGCATTGGGTCGAGCATAACCCCATGCTGGAACCATGACAATCACGGTGGTCGGGCTGGGGCCCGGCGACCCGGGTTGCATCACGGCCGCCGGCGCGGCGGCGCTCCGCACCGCTCCCCGTCTGCTGTTGCGCACCTCGATCCATCCCGGCGTCGGCACGCTCCTCGTCGGGCTCGACTACGAGTCGTGCGACGATCTGTACGACGCGGCGCCGGACTTCGAGACGCTGTACGCCCGCATCGTGAACCGTGTGATCGAGCGCGCCACGGAGCCGGGCGGCGTGTGCTACGCCGTGCCCGGTAGCCCGCTCGTCGGCGAGGCAACGGTGCGCCTCCTCCGCCGGCGCGCCGCCGAGGCCGAGGTGCCGCTGACCATCGTGCACGGTGTCTCCGCGCTGGAGCCAGTGCTGGCGGCCGTCGGCGCCGATGCGCTCGACCCCGCGCTGCAGGTGGTGGACGCGCTCGACCCGCGGCTCGACCCGCAGCTCCCGGCGGTCGTCCTGCAGGTCTACAACCGCGGCGTGCTCGCCGCCCTGAAGCTGGCGCTCCTCGACCGCTACCCGCCCGAGCACCCGGTCGTCCTGGTCACGTCTGCCGGGACGCGCGAGGAGCGATGCGAGCCGGCTCGCCTCGATGAGCTGGACCGCCGGGCCGACCCCGACCACCTGGCCGCGCTCTGGCTGCCGGCGCTTGACCCGCTGCTCGATCGGCGCACCTTCGGCGGCTTTCGCTCGGTCGTGCACCGCCTCTACGCGCCCGGCGGCTGTCCGTGGGACCGCCAGCAGACCCACGACTCGCTCAAGCGCTATGTGATTGAGGAAGCGTACGAGCTGGTCGAGGCCATCGACTACGGTGACCCGGCCGCCGTCGCCGAGGAGCTGGGCGACCTGATGCTGCAGGTCGGCCTCCACACCGAGATCGCCGACGAGGCCGGCGAGTTCGGCTACGGCGAGGTCTTCCAGCACATCACCGACAAGCTCGTGCGCCGGCACCCCCATGTGTTCGGTGACGTGGGCCAGCGCACCACCGAAGAGGTTGTGGCCAACTGGGAGCGGCTCAAGGCCGAGGAAAAGCCGGCGCGCGAGTCGCTGCTCGATGGTCTGCCGGCCAGCATGCCAGCGCTGGCCTACAGCCAGTCGGTCCAGGGACGCGCCGGCTCCGCCGGCTGGGACTGGCCGGACGTCTCCGGGGTGCTCGACCAGCTCACCGAGGAGCTGCGCGAGCTCGACCGGGCGCAGGGGGCGGATGAGCGCCACCATGAGTTCGGCGACGTGCTCTTCACGCTCGCGCACGTGGCCCAGCACATGGGCATCGACGCCGAGGACGCGCTGCGCCGGGCCAATCGCCGCTTCGTGCGCCGCTTCCGCCAGGTGGAACGCTTCTGTCGCGAACGTGGCCTGCGACTCGATACGCTGGATCAGGCCACGATGGACGCCCTTTGGCAAGAGGCGAAAGCGCGCGTGGTGAGGGAGCACGGGGGGTGAGCGAATCGGTCAGCGAGCTCATGGTCCGCGGCATCGTCGTGGGCATCTTCCAGGAGAACTGCTGGGTCATCGGCTCGCGGCGCACGGGGCAGGCGATCTGCATCGACCCGGGCGACCAGGCGGACGAGATCCTCGCCATGGCGCGTGACATGGGAGTGACAATCAAGCGCGTGGTCTCGAGTCACGCCCACATCGACCACGTCATGGCCGTCCGGCCGGTGCAGGAGCGCACCGGCGCCCCGTTCATGCTGCACGCGGCCGACGACCCGCTACTGGCGTCCGGTTGGGCTTGGGCGACGCAGCAGTTCGGCATCGAGGCCGGTCCGGCGCCTGCGCCCGACGACGCCCTCAACGACGGCGACCTGCTCGGCGTGGATGGGGTGCAGTTGCGCGTCATCCACACGCCGGGCCACACGCCGGGTAGCGTCTCGCTCTACGCCGACGGGCTGCTCTTCAGCGGCGATACGCTCTTCCGCGGCTCCATCGGCCGGACCGATCTGCCGGGCGGCGACTATCGCACGCTTATGTCGTCGATCGTTGGCCGACTGCTCAAGCTGCCGGACGACACGATCGTCCTCCCCGGCCACATGCAGCAGACGACCATCCGCGACGAGCGGCAGCGCAATCCGTTCGTCCTGCAAGAACTCCGACAGCGGGCCGGCGGCTGACGCTCCCGCGCCGGTTCTACCTCACATGCACCAGGAGGGGATATCCAATGACGTCTGGCACGCAGTCCGCGGTGACACCGGAACGTTTCGCGAAGGCGATCACGTTCGCCGACTGGATGGTCGCGATCCAGCGCAACCGTGAGGAGTTCGACTTCAACTACGAGCGCACCTTCATCTCGCCGGACGATGAGGCGGTCTTCAAGGAGCTGGGCCTGCACGACGGCGGACCGTCGAAGGTGCTGGTGCTGGGCGAGGACTGGTGCCCGGACGTGTACCGCGGCTTGCCGGTTGCTCAGCGCGTCGCCGAGGCCGGCGGCTATGAGCTGCGGATCCTATTCCGCGACCAGAACCTCGACATCATGAACGAGTTCCTGAACCAGGGTGAGTTTCAGTCGATCCCCACTGTGGTCTTCTACACGGACGACCTTCGCTACATCTGTCACTGGACCGAGCGGCCGCAGAAGGCGAACGACGAGATGCACCTGATGCGCAAGATCACCGAAGGCCGCACACGCGAGGAATACCGTGACGAGTACAAGGCGTTCATCCGCGGGCCGGTCTGGGGCTCGTGGCGCGATGCGACCGTGGCCGAGATCCGCGACCTGCTGACGAAGACCGTGCAACGCGACTTCTGACCAGGGCCGTCAGCCCAGTCCGATCCCCGCGGCCGCGAGCTCCTTCGCCAGCCGGCGGAGGTATTCGCCACTGACGGCCCACTGGCTGCCGGCGGCGGCGGCGCCTCGCACGCGCAGCGTGATGCCGGCCGCGCTCAACGGGCGAGCGGGGGGTTCGCGATTCCCCGCACCTCTTCCGGAGTGGCAATCATCGATGTCGCCCCGCGCCTCACTCTGTATGCCCATTCGGTGCCGGCACCCTCGCCCTTCGGCCTGTGACCGTACGGACCCGCGGTGCCCGCTGGAACTTCAATGACCATGACTTTGTGTCCGGCGAGTGAGCAGGAGCGAACGCTCACGGCGATCGGCGGTCGAATGAGAGATCGAAGACCGTCGATGATCCCATCGCTGAGACGCTTTGTTTCTCCGCCCACGCCGACGACTGCCCCGGAGTCGTCGACGCCGACAAGAATCGCACCCCCACGCGTGTTCGCGAATGCCACGACCGCCTTCGCGAACGCGGACGGTTCCCACTTCTCTTTGAATTCCACTGTCTCCCCTTCCCCCTGCACGATGAGAGCTCGAACTTGCTCGGCGAGATCGCGCACGATCGTGCCGGCCTCGCGGACTGCCGATGCATCATAAGGCGAGCGGGGTTGGGGGGTGCCGATTTCGGCGTAGTCAAGCCACTCGCTCCCGCGGTGGAGGGCAATGAAAACGCCCGCTGGAGTCCCCTCTCCAAATCGAATAGTCACCGCGCGAGCTTTGGCAACTGCACGCTCCCTTCGCGATCCGTCATTTCCGACAACCGTGATCCGGCTGCCCGCCACGCCAGTTCCCTCCACGCGTACCGTCAGACGATCCAGTCGAAGGTCAATCTTCTCTATCAGCCCACGGTGGTCATCCAGACGAAACACGCCAAGGGCCCTGCTCAGGTGTACTTGCGGATCGGGGAACCTGCTGTCGTACAGTACTTCGCTCGCGGCATCGTAGTAGTCACGGAAGAACGGGACCCCTTCACCCAAGAGGAACCCGGTGCGCGGCACGAGCCCCGCCGACTCAAGCTGAAGCTGGAAGTGGAGGTGGGGAGCAGTCCGAGCCGGGAAAGAGCCCAACTCCGGATGAGAGAAAACGCTGTGCGAGGGAATTCTGTAGCGTAGCACGGCGTGTTCCGGCAGAATCAGCTGACAAGTTATCGGACCGAGCCGTGCTTCACGGCCTCTCAGCCAAGCTGCCGCGGCGGAGCCCGACACATTGCATCGCACCAAGGCAACGTCGCGGTATTCGTAACAGAACTCTGATGGCGGTCTGGATCCCGAGACGGTATCGGCGGACAGGGCGTACAGGATTGACTGTTGTGGTCCGCGTGCCACGACTGCCCCACACGACAGCAGAGGCGTTTCGTCGAGGATCGAGACCAACTCACTGCGC
>JAJYLG010000122.1 GCA_021787985.1 Chloroflexota bacterium | reverse complement strand
ACGTACGGCGGCGACCTGGCGCGCGGGATCCGCCTGGCCATGGAATCACCGGCGGCGGTCAACCAGGACTTCAACCTCTCGACCGCCCAGAGCACGACGGTGCTGGAACTCGCGCAGGCGATCTGGCGCAAGGTGCACGGCGAACGGCAGTTCCGCCACGTAAGCGACCCGCCGTTCGAACACGACGTGCAGATGCGCGTCCCGGACGTGCGCAAGGCACACGAGGTGCTGGGCTTCGAGGCGACCACCACGCTCGACGAGATGCTCGACGAGGTGATCCCCTGGATCCGCGACGAGCTGACGGCGGGGCGGATCTGATGGCCCGCTTCGAGGGAACGCCGCCGGCCCGGCGGCGCGCGTGGCTTCGGGATGTCGGTCCGAACCTGCGCCGGTCGCTGACGGCACCGGTCGGGGTCCTCGTCAGCGTCGCCGCGCTCTGGGTCGCGCTCCGGGGCGTCAACCTCACGGCCGCGGCCGACCAGCTCCGGCAGGCCGCGCCCGGGCCGCTCCTGGTGATCCTCGGGGTGATCGCGGTGCAGCTGACGCTGCGGACCATCCGCTGGCGCGCCCTGCTTGCGATCGCCGATCCGCCCGCGCCGATCCGCCTCGCCTCGCTGCTTCCGATCCTGCTCATCGGCTACCTGGGCAACGCGGTCCTTCCGGCGCGGCTGGGAGAACTGATCCGTGCGTTTCTCGCGGCTCGCTCTGAGCGCCTGGAC
Source organism: Chloroflexota bacterium (assembly GCA_021787985.1). GTDB lineage: Bacteria > Chloroflexota > Dehalococcoidia > DSGV01 > DSGV01 > JAJYLG01. The sequence continues at coordinate 5,099 of JAJYLG010000122.1, read as the reverse complement.
CCGGGGATTGCCCTCGGGACGGTGCTGCTCGAGCGGGTCCTCGACACGGCCAGCCTGGCGCTCCTCGCGTTCGCCGCCGCCTTCGCGCTCGGGGCACCCGCCTGGCTCACGCAGGCGGCCGGGCTCGCGGCGCTCGCCGGGATCGCCGTAGTCTTCGCACTCCTGGTCGGCGGGCTTGCCCTGGCCGGGCGCCTGCTCGAGCGGATCGAGGGCCGGTTGCCGGCCCACGCGGTCGCGGCCGCGGTGCGGTTCCTCCGGTTCGTGGCCGCCGGCGCCGATGCCGCCCGCGAGCGCCCCGCGGTCGGCCTGGCGCTGCTCGTGAGCGGCGTCTGCTGGCTGCTGGACGCGGTCACGTTCTGGCTGGTCGGGCAGTCGCTCGGGCTTGCGCTCTCGCCCGCCGTGACGCTGCTGATCGCCGCGGTGACCGTGCTCGGCACCGCGCTGCCCTCGGCGCCCGGGTACGTGGGCACGTTCGAGCTCGCCGCGGTGGGAACGGCCACGGTACTGGGCGTCCCGGCGTCCGAGGCGTTCTCGCTCGCCGTGCTGGCCCACGTGATGACCGTCGCGCCGTCAGCCATCGGCGGCGCGGTGGCACTCAGCGTCAGCGGTCTCGGGCTGCGGTCGGTGGCAACCGGCGCGCGGACGGTGCGGCCCGACGCGGTCGCGGTGGCGGAGTGACGGAACCGGACGTCCGGTCTGCCGCGGTACCCCCGGGCACCGCCTCCGCTGCCGATCCCGCCCCCCCCGTGCTTTCCGTGGTGATGCCGGTCTACAACGAGGGCGAGCGGGTGGTGCCCGTGCTCCGGGCCCTTGACGGGGCGCTACAGACGCCGCACGAGATCCTCGTCGTCCACGACTTTGACGCCGACACGACCGTCCCGCCCGTGCGGTCCCTGAACGCGGAGTTGCCGTCGGTCCGTCTGCACCGCAACGACTTGGGCAGGGGCGTGCTCAATGCGATGAAGTCGGGGATGGCCGCTGCTCGGGGACGCTACGTCCTCGTCATGATGGCGGATGGATCGGACGATCCGCATGACGTCGAGCGGATGCTGAGCCTAGCTGCGCGTGGCGCCGACGTCGTCGCCGCCAGCCGCTACATGCGCGGCGGCCGGCAGTTCGGCGGGCCGCGCCTCAAGCGGACCCTCAGCCGACTTGCCGGGCTGTCGCTGCACTGGTTCGGCGGGGTGCCCGTCCACGACCCGACCAACAACTTCAAGCTCTACTCGCGCGAGTTCCTCGACTCCGTGACGATCGAGAGCCGGGCCGGCTTCGAGCTCGCCATCGAGCTGTCCGTGAAGGCAGCTCTGGCGCACCGGCCCATGGCCGAGGTGCCGACGACGTGGCGGGACCGGGCGGCGGGTGAGAGCAGGTTCCGACTGCGGGCCTGGTTACCCCACTACCTGCGCTGGTACGTCTACGCCTTCACGCACCGGCACCGCGGGGCGCGTCGGGGCGCCTGAGGCGGGTTGCCCTGCGACCGCCCCAGGGAGCGGGGCGGCCGGGCATCAGACATGGTACGGCCGCCAGCAGCGCAAGCGCGTTGAACCACAGGACAGGCGTGCCCAGCGTCGCGGCGACCGCGACCGTCCACTGCCGGTCGGTCCGGGCGCCCCACACGAGGACCAGCAGGGCGATCGCGAGTCGTGGCACGAGTGCGAGCGGCACCACGAAATATCCCGGTCCATTGTCGCCGAAGTTCGCGATCATCCTCGACAACCACTCGAACCATAGGTGCGGGGCGACCACCAGCGAAGCGCCCGCAATCACGGCGGTGGTCGCCATCGCGAGACCGAGGCTGTGCCACTCGCGCCGCAGGGCGAACCACACCAGCCCGATGCCCGGCGTCACCTTCAGGAGCAGTGGTGCTGCCCACGCGCCCGGCCGCCGCATGCCCACCACGACGGCCACGGCCATGAACAGGGCCACGTTGCCGGCCATGATCTCCCACCAGATCGGCGGCACCAGCAGTCCGAGGAAGGCCCAGCGTCCGAGCAGATAGCCCAGCGCTGTGAATTCGAGGGCTGTGAGAAGGGCACAGAACGCCGGCCAGGGCAGCAGCGTGAACGGAAAGAACACGTACGCGACCGGTGGCGTGAACCAGAAGCCGTACAGAAGCCGGTAGTCCGTCACGTCGTAGGGATTGGGGAGGTGGTGCTGGTACCAGGACGACGCATCGAGGGGAGTCGAGACGTATCCAAGGAGCATCGCCACGCACCACGCCGTCGCAGCCACCGTATACCCGGCAACGAGCGGGTCTCGCAGGGCTGCGTGTACCCGGCTTCGCGGCGACTCCTCTGCCGATGGCTCGCCCGTGGCTGTCGGCCACGTGACCACTCGGCGCGCGAGGTCTGCGAGTGCGTGTTGGTTCACAGGGCGCAGGCAGGCAATCGGGATGCCGGCCGTGTATCAGCCTGATGACTCATCGTGCCGGAGAAGGCACCGGGCCGGATCACGCTGTGGCCACGGAGCGCGCGCTCCGCCGCGCGAGGAACTCGTCCGCGTACAGGCGGATCGGGACGAGGAACAGCAACGTCGTGATGATGTAGAAGCCGGGCATCGCCATCACGGCCGCTGCCGCGCGGGCCCACGGACGCCGCACGAGCAGCAGGGCGAGCGCGAACGGCAGCCGATACACCAGGGGGATCACCAGTGGAAAGCCCGGTGATGGCCCGATGGACAGCAGCAGGTGCACCCATTCCGGCCACATGTGCAGCCACGGAATGGTGATCGCGAATCCCACCAGCGCCGACACCGCGAACTCTCGCCACCGACCGAACGGGAGTGCCAGGACGGGCCCGATCTTGGCGAAGCCCGCCCACGCGAGAGGAGCGGCCGACTCGCGCTGCGATGCCAGGATGATGGCCCCGATGACTAGGTTGAGGTAGCCGGACGCGATATCGAAGGCCGTGAGGGGCAAGAGGCCGAGGACCCCGACCCTCCACCACGACCCAGCGATGTACCGGAGCGATAGCAGCTCGGCCAAACCGACGAGGACGGCCAGCACCTGTCCGGGCAGCCAGAACGTCGCACCGAGCAGCACGATCACGGGTGGCGCGTACGGCACGAGACCGGGCGTGTTCCAGTGCGCGTCATATACGGCGGCTCCAGCCCGGAAGCGCTCACCCGCGATGATGTAATTCACGAGGTCACCGCCCGGGATCGGGAACAGGCCCTGCCGGATGCCCATGGCCACGAACACGACCAGGGCGGCCCATCCGAGGATGGACAGGCCTCGTTCCAGCATCTTCCACCTCGTGAGGGCGCCAACCGGGCTGGATGCTCTCCCCGGCATGTTCAGCGAGCGGAGCCTCACGGCGCGGCTGATGACGTCACCTCCATCGCGGACGGTGACGATCGTACCCGGCGGCGGCCCGGACGCAACAACCCGATATGGCTATGCCGCTGATGACGCCGCGGCCGCCGGTTCGCTCGATGGGGCGCGCTCCTGCAGCAGAAACGCCACGCAGATGACGGTCAGCACCAGCATCGCCACCGATCCGGCAACACCGATCGGCCCGCCCGCGGGAATGACCCCGAGCAGCGGAGGAGCGGGAATGGCCGCCATCATGTTGGCGCCGATCACGAGGCTGAGCGCCGCCCACGTCCACAGCATGCGTCGATCCGGCAGCAGCAGGAGCAGGAACACGACCGCGGCGTAGGAGTACCGCTCGTGCATGGCGGTGAGCATGGCGAACGCCACCAGAACCGAACAGGCCAGTCCAAGGGCCAGCATCCGGTCGGTCGGCCGCCTGAGCACTGCGAGGAACACCAGCCCCTCGGCCCAGGCCGCCAGCGCGTAGCCGATCACCCGCAGGGTGATCGGGCCGACGCCGCTCGTGTCAGCCACGAACGCCCCGACGGCCTGCTCGAGCAACCACCAGAGGTTCCACGCACGCACCGATGCCACGGAGAAGATCGTCCCCTGGTACGTGGAGAGGTTCCGCATGTACTCGAACGGCCCGCCGTCGGCGAGGAACGGCAGCCACAGGAGCGCCACAGTTGCTCCACCCGCGAGCGCCGCGAGCACGGCCGTCCGCCACCCGTATCGGCCCAGGATCCAGGCGGCGAAGGGGACGGCGAAGACGAGCGCCTGCGGCTTGGTCATCAGGCTGACGGCCATGGCGACCGCGGCGGGAACCGGCCGTCCCGACGCCGCGAACAGGTAGGCCACGAGCGCCGGGAGCACGTAGATGGACTCGAACTGCCCCCACCACGCGCTCACGTACCACACGGCGGGGTTCAGGAGGATCGCGAGCGCAGCCGCGGCCGCCCACCCCGGTCGCTGTCGGAGTGCGTACGCGACGCAGGCGGCCATGCCCACGTCGGCGAGCGTCGCCGGCAGCTTCATCAGCACGCGGATCGTCAGGTCCGCGCCGGTCGTGGCGGTGTGGAACGCCGGGTCGAGCGCGGCGAGGGCCGCGAACACGTAGACCATCACCGGCGGGAAGGAGAGATTCTGCCGGTAGGCCTCCCCCAGTGGCGTCGTGGCGAGGTCGTGGACCCACAGGACGAACTGGTCCAGGTCGGGCCGAAAGCCGTCGGTCGGCAGCAGAACGACACGGATCGCCAGGGCGAGGACGATGCCAGCGATGAGGCCGGCGAGCTCGATCCGGCCGCGCAGCGTCACCGGCATCGGCGAACCGTCCGACGGCATCGAGTGCGTGCGAGCATGGCGGCACTCTACCCGGCCGGTGACGGCGAGAAACCCCGCGCAGGTCATGCCGCGCGCCACCATGGTCCCGTCCGGCGAGACGGCGGGGCCGGTCCGCTCGCGCGAGGGAGCCGGGTGTGACCGGGACAGCGATCCGGGCGGCGCTCAAGTAGCATGGCCCGCGCCGACCACATGCAGGTGCTTTCCCCCTTGGTCATCGTCGTCATGCCGGCGTACAACGCCGCCAAGACCCTCGAGCGCACCTACCACGACATCCCGCGCGACGTGGTGGACCGGATCATCCTGGTCGACGACGTGTCCCGCGACGAGACCGTGGAGATCGCGCAGCGCCTGGGCCTGGACGTGGTGGTCCACCCGCAGAACCGCGGGTACGGCGGCAACCAGAAGACCTGCTACCGCGAGGCGCTGGCGGCCGGCGCCGACGTCG
>JAJYLG010000044.1 GCA_021787985.1 Chloroflexota bacterium | reverse complement strand
TACCCTGGCGACTGGCCGGACGCGACGGAGGCCGATGCCCGGCTCGCGGTACAAGAAGCGCGGGCGCTGTGGAACTCGGTGATGGCTGATCTCACGGAGCACGGGTTGCGCGTCGACGCATCCCCATGACGGCTGCTGCTGAGCGAGTGGCGCGCGCGGTCGCTCGCGTCCGCGCGAGCGGGCGGCGTGCCGTTCGTCGAGGGGTTCCGCCGCTGGAAGGTCGGCTGAGGGCGACGACCGCCGCAGGGCGCGGAACCGGGAGGGCACGTGAACGATGAGTGAGCCGTCCTACTGGCTCGACCTTTTTACTCTTCGCACCTGGCAGGAGTTCCTGGACGCGGGCGAACAGACGTCCGGCTTCCGCGAGAGCCGATGGGGGCAGCTCGGACAGATCGCTCCGGGAGATTACCTGCTTTGCTACCTGGCTGGGGAGAAGCGCTGGGTCGGTCTGCTCAAAGTGACCCGCTCCCGGTACCACGACGCCAAGCCGGTGTGGTCCGAGGAGACTTTCCCGGCCCGGCTCGGCGTCCGCGTCGTCGCCCGGCTGGAGCCGGGGCGAGGCATCCCGGTGACTCAACTGCGGGACCGCCTGTCCGTATTCCGCGACCTGAAGGACCCGAAACGATGGAGCGCGCTCGTTCGCGGCGCCCCCAGGCGCTGGCCGCGCGAAGACGGCGCCATCGTGGCGCAAGCCATCCGCGACGCCGCACAGTGATGGATCCCCGGCTCGCGGCCTCGTGCGGGCCGAGCCATCTCGCGGTGAGCCGCGGGGAGCGAAGGCGGCTACTCGAGGGCAGCGTGCGAGCGGAGGTGGGCCGTGGGGAGCGGGAAGACCGCGTCGATGACGCCGGCTGACGCCATCGCGTTGATGGTTCAGCCCATCGTGGAGCGCTTCCATCCGCTGCGGGTCGTCTTGTTCGGCTCACACGCCCGCGGCGAGGCGCGGCCGGACAGCGACGTTGACCTGCTGGTGGTGCTGGCGGAAGTCGGCAACAGGCGCGAAGCTGCCATTGCCACCCGCCAGTTGCTGAAAGACATCCCCGTGGCGAAGGACATCGTGGTGGCCAGCGCCGAAGAGCTGGTGGCCCGCGGGGACATCCCCGGCACGGTGCTGAGCACCGCCGGGCGGCAGGGTATCGTGCTCCACGTGGACGACCAGGCGCGGCTGCGCGAGGTCCAGCGGCGGCTCGAGTTCGGTCGCGAGGACCTCGATGCCGCGGCCGCAGTGGCAGCGGCGGGCACCGGGCGTCCGCGCGAGCGGGCGGCGTGCCGTTCGTCGAGGGGTTCCGCCGCTGGAAGGTCGGCTGAGGGCGACGACCGCCGGCGCGGATGGCCGTCGCCGGTTCTTTCCAGGGCCGCCAACTTGCGGCCGGGCTTCCGACGATCGGGCGTTAGTCTGCATGCTTGAGAACTGCCGCAGCCGGGCAAAAGCGCGGTAGGATATGAGCAGAGCAGATTGATCCTGGAGGTGCTGCACATGGCCACCGCGCAGATGCAGGGGCGAGGGCAGGTGACCATCCCGGCCAGGATTCGCGAGGCGCTGGGCCTGCGCCCGGGCGATCTGCTCGTCTTGCGGGTCACCGGCGCGGGGCGCATCGAAGCGGAGGTGCTGCACTACCGCTCGCTGTCGTCGTTCTTGGAGGAGACGGTGGAGAGCGCGGTCGCTCTCGGGCGGCTTCGCGAGGAGATGGGGGACGCCCTGGCCCGCGAGTACCTTGGCAAGACGGGCGACGCAACCGCGAGCGACGATGTCGTCGCCCCGTGAGGTCGGCTGGCTCGACACGAATGTGTTCGTGCACGCGCAGACGCGCGATGCGTCCAGCGCAGCCTGCCGTGCGCTCCTGCGCGCGCTCGACCACGGTGAGGCGGCGGGATGGCTGGATCCGGTGGTGCTGCACGAGCTTTCCTATGTGCTGCCGCGGGTGCTGCGCTGGGACCGGGAGACGGTGGCGCAGTATCTATCGGCCGTGCTGCTGGCGCCGGGCGTGAGGGTGGAGGGCGGCAACGACGTGCTGCTGGATGCCGTGGTTCGGTGGGCGCGCACCGGAGCCGCCTTCGCCGACGCGGTGCTTGCCGCTCGTGCGGCGGCAACCGACCAGCCGGTATGTACGGTCAATGTCACGGACATGGCCCGCCTCGGCGCCCGGGCGCACGCGCCGGAGTCGAGCTGAGGCGCGGAGGCCCTGCGCTTCTCGCGCACCGCGTTTGACCCGGTCGGTCGGCCGTTCGTATCCTGAAGGGTGAAGCCGTTCGCACCAGGCTGGTGATCTCCTGCGCGCCGTCCGCTGCCGGGCGGTGCGTTCTCTTCTGGAGGCTCCCCCATGACGCAGATGCAGACGCGGGCCGCGCTCGCGTCGGTCGACCCCGAGATCGCGGCGCTCATCCACCAGGAGGAGGAGCGGCAGCGCGGCACGCTCGAGATGATCGCGTCTGAGAACTTCACCTCGCGGGCCGTGATCGAGGCGGTCGGATCGGTCCTCACGAACAAGTACGCGGAGGGCTATCCCGGGAAGCGCTACTACGGCGGCTGCGAGTTCGTCGATGAGATCGAGGAGCTGGCGCGCACGCGCGCCAAGCAGCTCTTCGGCGCGCAGCACGCCAACGTGCAGCCGCACGCCGGCTCCCAGGCGAACATGGCCGCCTATTACGCCACCATCGAGATCGGTGACACGGTGATGGGCCTCGACCTGGCGCAGGGCGGGCACCTGACCCATGGCCGCGACGTCAACTTCTCCGGCCGCTGGTACACGTTCGTTCACTACGGCGTCGACCGCGAGACGGAGCAGATCGATTTCGACCAGGTCGGCGCGCTGGCGCGGCAGCACCGCCCGAAGCTGATCGTGGCCGGGGCCACGGCCTACCCGCGCACGCTCGACTTCCCCCGCTTCCGTGAGATCGCCGACGAGGTCGGCGCGCTGCTGATGGTCGACATGGCGCACATCGCCGGGCTGGTGGCGGGCGGCGTGCACCCGTCGCCGGTGCCCTACGCGCAGATCGTGACCTCGACGACGCACAAGACGCTGCGCGGGCCGCGCTCGGCCTTCATCCTCTGCACGGAGGAGTACGCGCAGGCCGTGGACCGCGCGGTCTTCCCGGGGCTGCAGGGCGGGCCGATGGTGCAGCTCATCGCCGGCAAGGCGGTCGCCTTCCAGGAGGCGCTGCAGCCCGAGTTCCACGCGTACGCCCGCCAGATCGTCGCCAACGCTCGCGCATTGGCCGAGGAGCTGCAGCGCGGGGGCCTGCGGCTGGTGGCCGGCGGGACCGACACGCACCTCATGCTGGTCGATGTGGGCGTCAAGGGCATCAGCGGCAAGAAGGCCGAGCGCTGGCTGGAGGCGGCGGGGATCACCGTCAACAAGAACACCATCCCGTACGACCAGCGCTCGCCGGCGGTGGGCAGCGGCATTCGCGTCGGCACGCCGGCGCTGACGACGCGCGGCATGCGCGAAGACGAGATGCGGCGCATCGGCCGGCTGATCGTGCGGGTGCTCGATGGCGGCGGCGACGAGGCGGTGATCGGGGCGGTGCGCGGCGCGGTGACGGAGCTCGCGCGTTCGTTCCCCCTGCCGGGAGTCACGGACAGCGCGTAGGCCTGTCTGCCGCCAGGGGAGGCAGCGCGGCCGCCGGCCGGCCCGTCTGCCGCCAGGCAGGGGAGCGCGCTCGTACCGCGGACACGGCGAGGCTCACGTCCGACCTGGTCGCGCCTTCGGGCTGTGGTGGTGCTTTCGCTGTCCCGCGGTCGGGGCGGAATCCCATGCGATCGCGTGCGGTTGAGCCGCCGAGCCCGGGTCGCACCCCCTGCGGCCTCGGTTGAGGCGACGGGGCGGCGCCGAGCGGGACGCGGGCTGGCCAATCGTGTGGTCTGGCTAGCCATACGGGCGCTTCGCCGCGGTACCATGTGGCAGACACGGACGTCCGCAACGCGGGAAGGGCGGTATGCCCGGTAACGGTGTCGAGCTGGTGTGGGATGGCAAGCGCAAGGACGTCGAGCGGGTGCCGCTGCCGTTCCAGCGGGTCGAGATCATCAACGAGTCACGCGCGACGCGGCAGGCGGCGCCGCTCTTCGCCGGCGGTGCGGCTGACGGCGCGTGGGACGGCGACGGCTGGCGCAACAAGCTGATCTGGGGCGACAACAAGTACGTCCTCTCCTCGCTGATCGAGGGCGACCCCTCCATCGGCCTCGAGCCGCTCGCCGGCAAGGTCGACCTGATCTACATCGACCCGCCGTTCGCGACTGGGGCCGACTTCTCGGTGAACGTGGACGTTGGCGATGACTCGATCACCAAGGAACCGACGGCGATCGAAGAGGTGGCCTACCGCGACACCTGGGGTCTAGGCCTCTCGTCCTATCTGGCGATGCTCTTCCAGCGACTTCTGCTTATTCGGGAGCTGCTCTCGCCGCAAGGCAGCCTGTATGTGCACGTCGACAATAACGTTGGGCCGTACGTGCGCCTCTTGCTGGATGAAATCTTCGGCTCGTCCAATTTCATCAATGCCATCGCTTGGAAGCGCTCTGACGCGCATAGCGATGTCGGCCAAGGTGCCAAGCACCTCGGCAGGATTACCGACACTCTCTTCTACTACTCGCGTGTTCCCGAGCAGCAGGTACTCAATATGCAGTTCACAGCTCTCCCCGCCTCCACGGCCGACCGTTGGTACCGACATGTTGAAGAGGGCACCGGACGCCGCTACAACAAGGCGGACATCACCGGTCCCGGCGGAGCAGTGAAGGGAAACCCCGTCTATGAGTGGAACGGGATAACGCGTGCTTGGCGTTTCAGTCGTCAGCGCATGGAGGAACTCGATAAGCAGGGCCGCATCGTCTACTCGGCGAGTGGCCAGCCATACCTCAAGCGGTATCTGGATGAAAGCAAGGGGGTTCCACTCCAGGATCTGTGGGACGACATCAAGATGATTCGAGGGATCCACACGAATTCAGAGGCTTCCGGCTATGCAACTCAAAAGCCAGAGGCACTCATCGAGCGGATAATCCAGACGTCATCCAATGAGGGAAGTTTGGTCGCGGATTTCTTCCTCGGTTCGGGAACGACTGCTACGGTCGCCGAGAAGCTCGGGCGCAAGTGGATCGCGTGCGATCTTGGGCGGTTCGCGATCCACACGTCGCGTAAGCGGCTGCTCGGTATCGAAGGCTGCAAGCCGTTTGAAGTCCTGAACCTCGGCCGCTACGAGCGGCGGTACTGGCAGGGGATCAACGCGGGCGAAGCGGTCTACGAGTATTTCCAGTTCATCGTGAAGCTGTACCACGCGGAGCCGGTCGTCGGCTTCACGAACCTGCACGGGCGCAAGGGCGAGGCGATGGTACACGTCGGCGCGACGGATGCGCCCGTGACGATCGCCGAGGTGCGTGCGGCGATGGAGGAGTGCACAGCGAACGGCCTGAAGGCGCTGGACGTGCTGGGCTGGGAGTGGGAGATGGGCCTGAACAGCGCTGGGCTGCTCGCGCTTCAGCAGGAAACAGGCATCGCAGCGCGGCTCTTTCACATCCCGCACGAGGTCATGGACAAGCGCGCGGTCGCGGCTGGCGACGTGCACTTCTACGAGGCCGCGTACGTGGCGGCGAAGACGGTCGTCGAGCAGGGCCGTGTGGTACGGGTCGAGCTGACGGACTTCCTCGTCGCGATCGACGACTATATCCGCGAGAAGGTCGGCGACAAGGTGAAGAAGTGGTCGGATTGGATCGACTACTGGGCGGTGGATTTCGAGTACAACGGCGACATCTTCCACAACCAGTGGCAGGCGTACCGCACGCGCAAAGAGCCGAAGCTGGAGCTGACGAGTGGGGCGCACACCTACGAGTCGTCAGGGAAGCGGCAGGTGCTGGTGAAGGTGGTCGATATCTTCGGCAACGATACGACGGCGCTCCTGGAGGTGGAGGCATGAAGGAAGTCCTCGTCAACGTGCACGTCGAGCCGCTGCCCGAGGGCGGCTTCCTCGCCACCAGCGACGACGTCCCGGGCCTCGTCGCCCAGGGGCGCACCGTCGCCGAAACGCTCGAAATTGCCCAGGACGTGGCGCTCGGACTCATCGAGTCGTACCTGGAGCACGGGGACGAACTGCCGCCCGCGCTGCGCGACATCCCCGCGGCACGAGGCGACGTGCGCATCCCGGTCACGCTCCCCTGATGGGCAGGCTCGCGGGCTTCAAGGCCGATGAGGTCATCGGCAAGTTGCGGCGCGCCGGGTTCGTCTTCGATCGCCAGAGGAAAGGAAGCCACCAGATCTGGAGAAACCCCGAAACCGGGCGCCGCACCACCATCCCCCGCCATCCTGGCGACCTGCCGGAGGGCACGGTGGCGGCCATCGTCAAGCAAGCAGGGTTGACCGCGGACGAGTTCCTGGAACTATGAGGGGTTGATGTGAGCAGGCTCCTCCCTCCGTACCAGATCCCATCGGAGCGACGCGCAAGCGCCGCGGCGTTCGTCGGTGGTATCCGGCGGGACGTGGACGGCTGGCGCGCGCAGGGATATCCGGGCGTGACGGGGACGACACGGCGGCTGTTGCAGTTCTGGTTCGAGACGGATCACAAGCTGAAGGGGGAGGAGTGGCACTACTTCTTCTGCCAGCGCGAAGCGATCGAGACGCTGATCTATCTGTACGAGGTGCGGCGGCTGCGGCGCATGTCGGAGCTGGCGGCGACGTACACCGAACGAATGGCAGTGCGTCCGTCGGAAGATCGATTTGCGCGCTACGTGGTGAAGATGGCGACCGGGTCGGGCAAGACGAAGGTGATGAGCCTGGCGGTCGCGTGGTCGTACTTCAATGCGCTGCATCACCCTGAAGTCGGCCTGCCGCCGAGTTTCCTGCTGATCGCGCCCAACGTCATCGTGTACGAGCGGCTGGCAGACGAGTTCGCGAACGGCAAGGTCTTTCGCTCCGACCCGCTGATCCCGAGCGAGTGGCAGAGCGAATGGCAGTTCAGCGTCGTGTTGCGCGACGACGCGTCGCGGCCGTCGACGCGAGGCTGCCTGTTCCTGACCAACGTCCACCAGCTCTACGAAGGACGCGACGAGAGCGACGGCGACGTGCCCGATGAGATCGCGGCAGTCATGCCGCCGCCGGCGCGGGGCGACCTCGCGCGCGCGGCGGAGATGCGCGAGCGGATCATCGACCGGGGGCCTGTGTTGGTCCTCAACGACGAGGGCCACCATCTGCACAACGATGATCTGAAGTGGGCGCAGATCATCAGCGATATGCACGCGGAACTGGGCCAGCGCGGCACAGGCGGAGTCGCGGGTCAGTTCGACTTCACCGCGACGCCCCGGCACCAGGACGGACGGTTGTTCCGCGAGATCATCGTCGACTATCCGATCGCGCAGGCGGTGGACGACGGCATCGTCAAGACGCCGCTGATCGGCGAGCTGCGCGGAGACCTGGACATCACGAGCGACGATGCGTCGGTGCGCTATCGCGACCGGATCAACGCCGGGGTGTCGAAGTGGCGCCAGTTCAACGACGAGCTGTCGAAGGCGAACCTCAAGCCGGTGATGTTCGTAATGGCGGAGAACACAACCGCGGCGGGCCAGATTGCAGACTATCTGGAGACCCTGCCCGGGTTCGGCGGCCGCGTGCTGGAGATCCACACGAACGCCAGGGGCGAGGTTGTCGAAGGGAAGTCGAAGGCCAAGAAGGAAGAAATCGAAGCGTTGCGCCAGGCGGCGCGGAAGGTCGACAGCAACGAGAACCCATATGCGGCCATCGTCTCCGTATTGATGCTGCGCGAGGGCTGGGACGTGAAGAACGTCGTGGTGATCGTGCCGCTGCGCGCGTACACGGCGAAGGCGAACATCCTGCCCGAACAGACGCTCGGGCGCGGTCTGCGGCGCATGACGCCGCCGGCCTCTGGCGACATCAAGGAACAGGTCGTCGTCATCGAGCACGCCGCGTTCAAGGACTTCTGGAAGAAGGAGCTTGAAGAAGAAGGGCTGGACGTCGAATGGGTGCCGGTGGACCAGGTTCGCCCACTCACGCGCACGGTCGTGGTGGACAAGACGCGGCTCGCGTACGACATCGACGTGCCGATCCTGACGCCGGGGCTGGTGCGCAGCGTGACGCGGCTGGACAAGCTGAACGTCGATGCGCTGGGGCTCCGCACATTCCAGTTACCGGAGCGCCGGATGCTCGGCGAGGATCGCATTCAGTACACCGGGCGCCATATGTTCACGCTCGAAGTCGTGGAGGAAGCGGAGTTCGAGCGCGAGTTCCCGGTGGAGCCCAGCGGCTACTTGTCGGTGATGGTGCGGCTTGTTGAGCGCGAGACGCGGCTCACGGCGCAGTTCGCGCGGCTGGCGCCGCTGATGAAGGCCGCGATTGAGACGAGGCTCTTCGGCACGAGCGTCTCGATGGAAGACGAGATCGTGATGATGACGCTCAACCGCCCGGACGTGAAGCGCGAACTGTTCGAAGCGTTTGTCACCGCGATCAACAACCTGAGCATCGAAAGACAGCGCGTCGCGCTCGATTCTCAGGCGATCCGCGTGTCGAATACAAACGCCTTCACGACCACGCGGGAATGCATGGATGGCAACAAGACCGTGTTCAACATCGTGCCGTACGCCAACCAGCTTGAGGCGGACTTCATTGCATTTCTGGAAAGCCGAGACGCGGATGATGTGCTGGCGTACTTCAAGAACGAGACGGCGGTGCACTTCGATATCGAGTACCAGGGCGTCGCGGGCGGCATTCGCAGGTACGTTCCCGATTTTGTGGTGCGGGCGGGCGACGGGGTGATGTACATCGTCGAGACGAAGGGCCAGGAGGACCTTGAGGTCGAGCGGAAGGACTTGCGCGCCGCGCGCTGGTGCGCAGACGCGTCCGCGCTCACCGGCCAGCGGTGGGAGTACGTCAAGGTGCCGGAGGGCGTGTTCCGCAGCTACCCGGTGCGCCGGTTCGCGGAGCTGGTGAGCCTGCTCGGCCCCTGAACGACGGAGCTCGCGCGTTCGTTCCCCCTGCCGGGAGTCACGGACAGCGCGTAGGCCTGCCTGCTGCCAGGGGAGGCGGCGCGGCCGCCGGCCGGCCTGCCTGCCGCCAGGCGGGGGACCGGCGAGGACGCGAAGGCCAGAAACGGCCGCGGGAGGAGCAAGATGCGGATCAGGCACCGCGATGTTGCGCCGGAGGTAGACCCGTCCGCCTACGTGGCGCCGACGGCCGCGCTCGTCGGGCGCGTGCGGGTCGGCCCACGGGCACGGGTCATGTATGGAGCCGTCCTCGACTCCGAGGGCTCGCGGCTCGAGGTGGGCGAGTGCGCCATCATCTGCGAGAACGCGGTCCTGCGGGCGACCGCGGTGGGCGACACGGACCATCCGGTCCTGGTGGCCGACCACGCGTTCGTCGGCCCGCACGCCACGCTGCTGGGCTGCACCGTGGAGTCCTGCGCGTACATCGCGACCGGCGGGACGGTGCTGCACGGCGCAACGGTCCGCGCCGGGGCCGTGGTGGCGGTCGGGGCGCTGGTCCACGCCGGCACGGTGGTGCCGAGCGAGTTCTTCGTGCCGCCCAACACCATCGCGGTGGGCGACCCGGTCAGGCTCTACAGCCCGGACCAGAAGGAGGAGCTGGCGCAGGCCATCCGCGCCGTCGGCTTCGCGAAGGCCGCGTTCGGCATCGACATGGCGTGGGAGGACCGGCTCGCGCGCTACCGCGCGATCGCCGAAGTCCGCTCGGATGAGTTCGCGAGCCATCGCGGGGACGCAGTCGTTGGCGACGCTCAGCCTCGTCCGCGGGCAGGCAGGACATAGGGCGGGGTCGCACGCCCGCCGGGGGCATCACGTAAACGCGTGCTACACTGGATCGCGTGGGGGCCCGTGGATGGAGACGCAGAACATCACGCTGGCTCTGCCCAAGGACCTGCTGCGCAAGATCAAGGTGATCGCGGCACAACGGGGCACGTCCGTCTCGGCCCTGATGCGCGCAAGCCTCGAGGAGCTCGCGTCGCGAGAAGACAGCTACGCCGCGGCGCGGGAGCGTCATCTAGCCTGGCTGGAGCACGGCGCGGACCTGGGCACGGGTGGGAAGATCACGTGGACGCGCGATGACCTCCACGAACGGTGACCGGCCGCTGCAGTTCGTGGACACCAACGTGCTCGTCTATGCCCACGACGTGTCCGCCGGGCCAAAGCACAAGCGCGCCGAGGGGCTGCTCGCCGACCTGTGGAACGCGGGCAGTGGCTGCGTGAGCATCCAGGTGCTGCAGGAGTTCTATGTCAACGTGATACGGCGCATCGCGCGTCCCCTGCCCATGCAGACCGCGGCGGACCATGTGGAGGACCTCGGACAGTGGAGAGTTCACGCTCCCGGCGTTCCGGACGTGCTCGCCGCCATCGAGCTGCACCGCAGCCGGCAGATCTCGTTCTGGGACGCGATGGTGCTGCGCAGCGCGGCCCAGCTCGGCTGCGACGTGCTGTGGTCAGAGGACCTGAACGCGGGCCAGTCCTACGGCGGGGTGCGCGTGCTGAATCCCTTCGCCACGTAGCCAGAGCGAGCGGCAACACGGCGCGGCGGCCGGCTCAGGCGGACTTGCGTTCTCGCTTCGTGGCCGGCTTGGCCGCCGGCAGCTCGATCCAGGCCGTGGCGCCGCGGCCGACCCCGTCGCTGCGGACCCCGATCGTCCCGCCCATCATCTCGACGAGGTTGCGTGAGATCGCGAGCCCGAGGCCCGAGCCGCCGTAGCGTCGCGTGGTGCTGCCGTCGACCTGGGAGAACGGGCGGAAGAGCCGCCGGTGCGCTTCCGGCGCGATGCCGACGCCCGAGTCGCGGACCTCGACGTGGACGGTCCCGACGGCGGTCCGGCTCGCTCGCACGTGCACCCAGCCGCGAGGAGTGAACTTGAGGGCGTTGCCGACGACGTTGAGCATGACCTGCTCCAGCCGGTCGGGGTCGGCCTTGACGTGCAGAGCGCGGTCGGGGGGCACGAAGCGAAGCTGGATGCCGCGTTCCTGGGCCTGCGCCCGCAGCAGCCGCTCCACGTGGCAGAGTGAGGCGTGGACGGAGACGGGGCTGAGCGCGAGCTCCATCCGGCCGGCCTCGATCTTGGCGATGTCGAGCAGCGCGTTGATGTGCTGCAGGAGCGCGTGGCCCGCGTCGTAGGCCGATTGCAGGTACTGCTGCTCCTCGTTGGGGTCGTCGGCCAGGCCATCGAGCACGAGGCGTATGAAACCGAGCACCGAGTTCAGCGGCGTTCGCAGCTCGTGCGAGGTGTTTGCCAGGAACTCGCTCTTGAGGCGGTCCGCATTGGCCAGCTCCAGGTTGAGGCGCTCGAGGGCCTGCGCGTGGTCCTGGAGCTGCTCGTTGGTGGTTTCGAGCTGGTTCAGGAGCCGATGGCGGGCTTCCGCCAGCGCGACGTCGTGGCCGATAACTTCGGCGAGCGCGCGGTCGTCGTCGGTGATGTCGTGCGGGGCGGTCCAGGCGAGCAGCGCGGCGCCGTACACGGCCTGCTGGGTGCGCATCGGCGCCCAGATGGCGTCATGGATATCGAGTATCGCGGCCGCGCGCTGGTTGACTCGGTCGTCGGCGGGGACGTCCGTGACCGCTACGACCTGGTCGTGCGCGCAGACCCAGCGGGTGATCGAGGCGTCGTCCGGCCCGAACCGGACGATCTGCCGGAACAGGTTCTGGTCGGTGCCGCGGGCGTACCTGCCGACAACCTGCTCCCCGTCATTCACGACCACGCCCACGATGTCGCAGCCGGTGACGGCGCGCGCGACCTCGTACACCCCGTCCATCACCGTCTCGACGTCATCGTGCGCCGCCACCTGGTGAGCGAGGCACTGCTGGGCCTCGGTCCGCGAGAGCGCAACCGAGAGCCGCTCCCGCGCTCGCGCGTTGCTCAGACCGAGCGAGAAGGTTTGCATCGCGTCGACGATGATCGAGCGCGCGGCCGCGTCGAGCTCGCGGCCCTCCGTCCAGCCCAGCTCGACCGCACCGACGGGGGAGGAGCCTTCGGTCACGCGGACGGTTACCAGCGTGCGGATGTTGATCAGCTTGATCAGGCGTTGATGAACGCGAGGGTTGTCCCAAGCGTCTTCCACGACGACGGGTCGCACATCGCTCAGCGCCTCGGCCAGGATGTCCGAGATCTGCTCGAAGTGACGTCGCACTGGGTGTCGCCGCAGGGTGCCGCTCGCCATCTCGTACAGGAAGCGGCCGTCCTCGCGCTCGTACCAGAGCCAGGCGCTGTCGGTACCCAGCTCCGTCTTGAGCGCGCGCAGGCCGGAGTCGACCGTCGCCTCGAACCCCTGGCCCGAGGACATGGCTCGCAGCACGCGGTGGATGGCGCCGAGCCCCCGCTCGGAGCGGCGGCCGCGGGTGGCCTCGTCCAGGCGCGCCAGCTTGCTCGCCAGCGCGCCCACCACGCGCGGAAAGAGCGCACGCGCCAGCGGCAGCGGGCGCCGGCTCCAGCGCGCCACGACGTCCAGCACCTGCCCTTCGCCGATGGGTGCGGTGGTGTGCGCCTCGAGAGACGTGGGCCAGAGGACGTCCGCGGCGGGAATCGCCGCCGACTCCAGGCACCGGGCAACCGCGTGGGCGCACCCGAGTCCGTCGGCCAGGAAATGCTCGGTAAGCCGAATGGAGTCGGCGGGCGTGTCGACGCGTAGCAGGCGCTCCGTGAAGTGCACGAAGGCGAAACCGATGGCAGCGTCGCGACGGTAAGAACGCAGGACCAGACCGGTCATCGCGCCGAAGGCGGCCGTGACGGTGGGCACGGCGATCAGCCATTCGGCGGTCCTCGGAACTCCCGCGGCCTCGGAGACGGACCAGACAGCGGTGGCGACCAGGCCGGCGAGCAGCAGCAGACCCAGCCAGGGCAGCGCGTAGCGGTCGCCGGCGGCGGGCTGGAACTCCCCACGAGGAATGGTTGCTCGTGCCATCCCAGCGGAAGTATCGGCAATTCTGGTGACGCGAACAGGGCGGGAGGCGCTTGCGCGGGCGCTGGGCGGCACGACGGACCGAGGGGACACGACGGGAGCAGGCGTCTCAGCCCTGGATTGCGGCTCGCGCTCGCATCCGTTCGCTTGGCCGGAATGACGGAGGGCCCGTAGGCGCACCACCCCCGATCGCCATGCCATTGAGGAAACGGCGGTGGTCTTGTATCCTACATAGGCTTTAGCGAAAGCGTCCTGACCCGAATGGCCCGGCGGGACGGAGACGGACCGGCCGGGCCAGTGTTTGCGGACCGAAAGGACGGGGCAAGAGACAGATGGCGCTGCGCGATTACGAGCTAGTCACCGTGTTCGACCCAGACGTGCCCGACGACCAGGTCCCGACCGCGATCGAGCGGATCTCCCAGTTCGTCACGGGGCGCGGCGGCGAGGTCGTCGAGGTGACGCCGTGGGGGCGGCGCAAGCTGGCGTATCCCATCCGGCGCAAGCTCGAGGGCAGCTACGTGGTGGCCCAGCTCCGACTCGACCCCACCCGTGTGGCGGAGCTCGACGCCAACCTGCGCATCGCCGAAGACGTCCTGCGTCACCTGGTGGTTCGCAAGGAGTAGGAGCCATGCGCGCGGCCGGGCCGCGGAGGTGAGCGAGCGATGGACCTGAACCGGGTGATGCTGATCGGAACGGTGGTGACGGACCCCGAGATGCGTTTCACGCCGAACGGCGCCGCGGTCACTACCTTCCGGCTGGTCGCCGGGCGTAACTACAGCGCGCCCGACGGCGAGCGGCGCGAGGAGCGCGAGTTCTTCAGCGTGGTCGTGTGGAACAAGCTCGCCGAGACGTGCAGCCAGTATCTGCAGAAGGGTCGGCGCGCGTTCGTCGAGGGCCGGCTGCAGACCCGCTCGTGGGAGGGGCAGGATGGCCAGCGCCGCTACCGCACCGAGGTGGTGGCCCAGCAGGTCCTGTTCCTCGACCGCCCGTCCGCGGGAGCGGCGCCGGCTGAGGCCCAACAAGAGGGGGAGACCGACAGCAGCGATGAGGACTTCCCGTTTGAAAGCTGACCCGGCAGATCGGCGAATCCCGGCGGTCGCCCGCGGCGGCCGCCCGACACGGAGTGAGACAACGTGACGACCGAGGGAACCCCGAACCGGCCGGCGGGCGAGCATCACGCCGCTCCCGCCCAGCCAGAGCAGCGTGAGCGCAGAAAGCGGGCCCGCTATGTACCGCGGCGCAAGGTCTGCGCGTTCTGCGTGGAGAAGGTCAAGGAGATCGATTACAAGGAAGTGGGCCGCTTGCGGCGCTACGTGAACGAACGCGGCAAGATCGAGTCGCGCCGCAAGACGGGCACCTGCGCGAAGCACCAGCGGCGGCTGGCGCTCGCCCTCAAGCGAGCGCGCCACCTGGCGCTGCTGCCGTTCACCGCCGAGCACATCCGAACGACGGGAATCATGGCGCCGCGCCCGTAAGGGCCGTGGCAGAGCTGAGCTGGGATGGCGCGCGAGCAGAAGACTCTCCGGCCGGCCGGCGGCGCGTTCACACGGTCACGGGCGAATCGCGCCCGGAGCGAGCACGTCAACCACGTCACGGTCGCCATCGTGGTGGCGGTGTTGATCGCGATCGGCGGGTTGCTCGGCTGGGGCTACTATTCGCAGTACGTGGCGCCGGGCCAGCGCGCCGCGCTCGAGGTGGGCGGCCACAAGGTGACGCTCTCCTACTTCTCCCAGCGGTTGCGCGACTACTTCTTGCAGAACACCGTCGGCATCACGACCGCGGTGAACAACGTGGAGGCGGAGCTCGAGCAGGAGGAGATCCTGTTCATCATGGCGCCCAAGCTCGGCCTGACGGCGAGCGACCAGGAGGTCAAGGACTTGATCGCCAAGCGTCTGGGCGTCGACCCGAAGAACCCGGCAGCCGTGGACGCGGCCATACGCGTCGAGCTCAAGAGTACGGGGATGAGCTACGACCAGTACCTGAGCGGCTATCGCGCCGAGGTGCTGCTGCAGAAGCTGCGCGGCAAGTTCACGTCCGAGCTGCCCAAGCAGACCACCCAGTATCACCTGACCGCCGCGCTGATCTTGAACGACTCGGACGTCCAGAAGGCCGAGCAGATGCTGAAGGACGGTCAGCCGCTGGCGACGGTCGCCGCACAGCTCAGCAAGGACGCGAGCGCATCGAAAGGCGGCGACCTGGGCTGGGTGATCCCCCAGGAGATGGACCCGGCCGTGGCCGACGCCCTGCCGAAGGCGGAGACCGGCAAGGTGCAGGGCCCGGTCAAGGGCAAGCTGGGCCAGTGGTTCTTCCTGGTGACGGAGAAGCAGGACAACCGCGCGGTGACCGCCGACCAGCAGACGAAGGTCGTCGATCAGCAGGTCAGCGACTTCTTCGGCAAAGAGCGCGTGGCGCTGGGGGCGCGCAACGCGCTCGACCGCTCACGCATGCTGTGGGTGGTGGGCCAGAGCCTGGGCCCGACGGCCCAGCAGGCGATCGGGACCAACCCGCTCGCGACGCCGCCGCCGGGCAGCACGCCGAACGTGATCACCGTGACGCCGACGCCCGCCACGACGCCCGCGCCCTCCGCGACCCCGTGACATGGCAGCGCCCCGGGCGATCGGCATCGGACTGCTCGGGCTGGGTGTTGTCGGCAGCGGCGTCGCCCGCATCCTGACCGAGCGCGCCGATACCTACGCCGCCCGCGTCGGGCGGGCGCTGGAGATCCGGCGTGTGCTCGTGCGCGACCCGCGCAAGCCGCGGCCGGTCGAGCTGCCGCCCGGCATGCTCGGCACCGACCCCGAGGCGGTGCTCGGCGATCCGGCGATCGCCCTGGTCATCGAGGTGATGGGCGGCGAGCAGCCGGCCTACGAGTACCTCTGCCGCGCCCTCGAGCGCGGGAAGTATGTCGTCACCGCCAACAAGGAGGTGATGGCCAAGCACGGCCCGGAGCTGTACGAGCTGGCCGCCCGCCGCGGCGTGGACATCCTCTTCGAAGCGTCCGTCGGCGGTGGCATCCCCTTGATCGCGCCACTGCAGCGTGACCTGCTCGCCAACGAGATCACCTCGATGCGTGCCATCATCAACGGGACGACGAACTACATCCTCACGCGCATGGCGCGCGACGGCACGGACTATCGCGCGGCGCTGCGTCAGGCGCAGCAGTTGGGCTACGCCGAGCCGGACCCGACCAATGACGTGGAGGGAATGGACGCTGCCTACAAGCTGGCCGTGCTCGCCTCGCTCGGTTTCCGCATGACCGTGCGCCCGGGTGACGTGTACCGCGAGGGGATCACCCGGCTGCACCCGCGCGAGTTCCGCTACGCGGCCGAGCTCGGCTACGCGCTCAAGCTGCTGGCGATCGCGACCCGTGACGACCACCGCGTGCTGGCGCGGGTGCATCCGGCGCTGATCCCGGCGGAGGAGCCGCTGGCCAAGGTGGACGGCGTCAACAACGCGGTCGAGGTGGTGGGCGATCTGCTGGGCAGGGCGATGTTCCAGGGCCAGGGCGCCGGCTCGATGCCCACCACCAGCGCCGTGGTGGCGGACGTGATCGACGCCGCCTTTCGCATCGCGCACGGCGGCGAAGGGCGGCCGGCCTGGCGCGCCGACCCGGACGCGCAGGTCTGCCCGATGTCCGAGCTGCAGACGCGCTACTATCTCCGCCTCACCGTGCCCGACCGCGCCGGCGTGCTCGCGCGCGTGACGCGCGTGCTGGGCGAGCAGTACCAGATCAGCATCGCCTCGATCATCCAGAAGGAGGCGGATGAGACGGCGCGCACGGCCGAGATCGTCATCATGACACACCTGGCCAGCGAGGGCGCGGCGCAGGCGGCCGTGAAGTCGCTCGAGAAGCTCGATGTGGTGCGCGCGGTGGGCGCGCTGATCCGCGTGGAAGGGCAGGCATGACCAGCGGTCCGATCCCGCCGTCCGATGGCGCCGCCTTCCTCGAGGCGCAGCTCCGCGACCAGCGCACGGCCGGCCAGCAGCTCGCCGTGGAGATCGGTCAGCTCCGGGAACATGTGGGGCTGCTCACTCGACGGCTGACGCAGCAGGAGGACGCGCTCGCCTCGTTCGGGCGCGAGCTGGGCGAGCTGGCGCAGCTCCGCCGCGAGGTGCAGGTGGTGCGTGAGATCTTGCTGCGGTCTCGCACCGAGATCGAGGAGCGGGAGCGGCGCATCGGCGAGCAGATCAAGCAGGCGCTGGTCGTGGTTGAGGCCGTGCGCGCTGAGCGCGGAGAGCTGATCCGCGCGGTGGATGAGCTTGCCGGGGCGCTGGACGACCAGGCCCGCCGACTGGGGGGCGTGGAGGAGACCGCCCGTCACTCGCTGGAGTCCTCAGGGAAGCTGGAGCCGCGCATCGACCAGTTGCAGCGGCAGATCGAGGTGACCGAGGCACGGGCCGCGCGCACGGTCGAGGCGACGAAGCGGACGGACCACCAGTTCGCGCGTCTGCTGATGCAGATCGACCAGCTCGAGAAGGCGGACGGCGCGGCGCACGAGCGGATGGCGCTGTTCGCCGAGCTGGTGAAGCGGATCGAGGATGAGGTGGAGTCCGTCGCCGCGCAGCTCGCCGACCGACACGCGCTCGAGGAGCGGATCGAGCTGCTCCACGCCGAGCGGCAGCGCTGGGAGGAGCGGCTGGCCCAGTTCGGCTCGCTGATGGACCAGCACGAGGAGACGCTGGCGGCGCAGGCGCACGCGCTGGCGCTCGGCGAAGCGCGCGAGCGGGCGCTGGTGGAGCGAATGGACGAGCTGCGCGAAGAGGTGAGCACCTGGTTCCAGCGGCTGGCCGACCATCTGCAGCGCATCGGCGCACAGCTCGAACGCGAGAAGCGACGCCAGCTCGAGGAGCTGCAGCGCGAGATCAAGGAGCTGCGGACGCATGCGTTCCGACCTACCACGGACTGAACAGGGCCTGGGCGTCATCGCGCGCTATCGCGAGCGCCTGCCGGTGAGCGGGGACACTCCCGAGGTCACGCTGGGAGAGGGCAGCACCCCGCTGGTGCGGCTGCCGGCGCTGGAGCGGCGGCTGGGCTGCGAGGCCGCCTACGCCAAGCTCGAGTCATGCAACCCCACGGGCTCATTCAAGGACCGGGGGATGGTGGTCGCCGTCGCCAAGGCGATGGAGGAGCGCGCCCAGGCGGTCTGCTGCGCCTCGACGGGTAACACAAGCGCGTCGGCGGCCGCCTACGCGGCCCGATGCGGGCTGCGGGCGTACGTCGTCGTGCCACGTGGCAAGATCGCGGCCGGCAAGCTGGCCCAGGCCGTGGCGCACGGCGCCGAGATCGTCTCCATCGACGCGAACTTCGACGTGGCGCTCGCGCTGGTGCGCGAGGCCTGCGCCCGCTACCCGATCGCCCTGGTCAACTCCGTGAATCCGTACCGGATCGAGGGGCAGAAGACCGCGGCCTTCGAGATCGTGGACCTGCTCGGTGACGCGCCGGACGTGCTCGCCATCCCGGTGGGCAACGCGGGCAACATCACCGCCTACTGGCGCGGGTTCAAGGAGTACCACGCGTCCGGGCGCACGTCGCGGCTGCCGGAGATGCGGGGCTTCCAGGCGGCCGGCGCCGCGCCGATCGTGCTCGGTCACCCCGTCGCCGAGCCGACCACCATCGCGACGGCGATCCGCATCGGCAACCCGGCGTCGTGGGCGGGCGCGGCGGCAGCGCGCGACGAGTCCGGCGGCAGCATCACGGCGGTGAGCGACCGCGAGATCGTGGATGCCTACACCTTCCTGGCGCGGGAGTGCGGCGTGTTCTGCGAGCCGGCTTCAGCCGCCTCGGTGGCGGGGATACTCAGCCTGGCAGCCGGCGGGTTGGACCTCACCGGCAGGCGTGTGGTGTGCGTCATCACCGGCTCGGGGCTCAAGGATCCCGACACCGCGATGTCGCTGCGGCCCAAGCTACACGAGCTGCCGCCTGACCTCGACACCATCGCCCACAAGCTCGGGTGGACGGCCGCCGGAGGCGCACGCGGCGGCTGACGGTCGGCGCGCTAGCGGGGCGGCGTGGGCGTCGGGGTGGCGGCTGGCGTGGGCGTGGTCGAGGGCGAAGCGCTCGCCGCGGCGGTGGGCGTCGAGGACGCGACCGGCGTGGCGGTCGGGGTCTGTGGGCCGATGTCCGGTCGGTAAGGCCGGCGGAACGCCGCTCGCCAGCCGTTCCAGGCGGGCTTCGGCGCGCCGTCCGCCCGCCACAGGCCGATGGTCTGGAACACGTCGAACGGGGGGGTGCGGGTGTACGTCGGGTCCTGGTAGGTGAACCAGACGACGGCCCGCGCCGCGAGCGTGTCCGCCGAATCGAGGATCAGCTCCAGCACCCGCTGCTGAGCCTGCTCTCCCTCGGACGGAGAGCCCTGCGGGGCCACCCCGGTGGCGTAGCCGACGGCCGCGAAGATGATCGGCAGGTCGCCCTGATAGCGGGCCAGTGGCGCGTAGTAGTCAGCCGGGATCTCGGCGGCGCCGTGGAAGGCGAGACTCGGGAAGGTGCTGATGGCGATCGCGTCGATCTCGGGGCGGTAGGCGTCCACCAGCTCCCAGCGGATGGGGCCGCGGGTCTGGCCGGGCAGCAGCCCCTGCAGCCCTTCCCACTGGAACGTGGGGAAGACGAGCGTGCTCGGGCTGACGCGCTTCACCGCGGCGTACGCCTCGCGGTAGCAGGAGAGCCAGCTCTGATAGTCGTCGGGGTTGCGCTCGGAGCCGAGGTTCACCTCCACACCCAGGGCGAGGTAGCGCGGGTGGTAGTTCTCGGCAACGTACTGGGCGTAGGCGATGAACGCCTCGCGGATTGCCGGGTCGGCGAAGGTGCGGCCCTGCAGCTCGAAGGGAAGCTGGGCGAGCCGTCCGCGGTCGGCGGCGTCCGTCGGATCGATGGCGTAGAGCAGGTTGAGGTCGAGGGCGTGGATGATGCGGACCTCGCCGTCGGTGTTCGTGCGGGTGGCGGCGGAGATCTTCCCGCTCGGGACGAACTCGGACCACGGCGGGGTGCGCTGGATGAGCACCAGGTCGGCGTCGCGGCCGATGCTGCGGAAGGTGTCGAGGTAGCTCGCGTCGGTGAGCGCCGGCGGGATGGCGCCGAAGCCCATCTCGAAGGAGCGCGGTGGGCCGGAGGTCGGCTGGGCCAGGCGCTCGCGCGCGATGCCCTGCAACTCGCGTTCGAGCGAGGACTCACGCCGGCCGCAGGCCAGGGGGAGCGGGGCGAGCACCAGCGCAAGGGCCAGCAGCAGCCAGTAGGAACGACGCATCTGCCGGCATGATACGGTGCGACAGGAGATACGCGTGACCCCGCGCGAATTCGAGCGGCTGGTTCGAGCAGCGGCGCGTTCGCTGCCGGCGCAGTATCGCCGGCGGTTGGACAACGTCGCCATCATCGTCAGAGCGCGGCCCTCTCGGGCCGAGCGCGCCGCGGCCAAGATCGGCCCAGGCCAGACGCTCCTCGGGCTGTACACGGGCACACCGCTGGCCGAGCGCGGGTCCGGCTACAGCTTCGCCCTGCCGGATCGCATCTTTCTGTACCGCGAGCCATTGCTGGCGACCGCGCACACCAGGCGCGGGCTGGTGGCCCAGATCGAGGCGACGCTCCGCCACGAGATCGCGCACCATTTCGGCATCAGCGATGAACGGCTGGACGAGCTCGGCCTGGATTGAGCACCTGCCGGCAGGCCGCGCCTCGTGCTACATTCGCGCCATGAGCGCCCCGGATCCGACGGACCAAGGGCCGGCTGAGGCGCCGCCCGCTCCGGTGCCGGTGGCCGCCGGCATCCCGCGCCAGACCGCGCTGGCGCTGGTCGTGGCCTTGCAGGCGTTGTGGTACCTGTTCTCGGCGGCGGTGCTCTGGTTCTTTCACGGCTCGGCGGCGGACGCCCTCGCCGGCGGCATGAAGGACGCGGCAGGGCAGCGACTGCTGGGAGCCTACCTCTTTCCCCTCGGCCTGGCGCTTGGCGTGGGCGCGCTGCGCCGCGTGCGTGGCCTGATGCTGCTGGCGCCCACGCTGGCGTACGTGGTGCTGGGCGTGTCGGTGGGCGAGGTCGTCACCCATGAGCGGAGCTTCAGCTCCAGCGCCGTGCTGATCGCCAGCAGCGCCGCGTTCGCGCTGCTGTTCACGGCGTTCGCCCTGGTGCGGACGCCCCCCGCCTCCGCGGGGGCAGGCTCAGCGTCGGGCGGACTGGCCGCGGACCCGCGCGAACCCTCAGACGACCTGCCTGGCAGGCAGACAGGGAGGCGGTAAACCTAGCCCGTCCCGCGCCGATGATCTTGATAGCGGGATGAGACAGTTGTCTTCCTTTGTGTCCAGCATCCGCTTCCGCCTGCTCGTCACCATGGCAGTCATCGCGGTGGTGCCGTCGGTGGTGGTGTCGTATGCCCAGCGGCGCGACTCCCAAGCGGGCGTGCGGCAGACCTTCGAGGAGCTGCTGCGGCGCGCGCCGGGAGTGGGCACGGTCGCGGTCGAGCGGTTCCGCGCTGAGCTCTCCCGGGGCCTGTATGCCCAGACCTACGAGAATCCAGGAATCGCCCGCGCGGCAGACCCGGCCGCGGCGGCGTCGCGCCTGAAGCCATACTCGGTCATGGGGCGGCCGGTCACGATGGGCGTCTACGACCCGCTCGGCGAGCTCGTGGCACGCGCTGGCCAGCCGGCCGGGTCTCCCGCGCGCCTGCCATCGGCCCTGCTGGCCGGCCTGCCGCACGCCAGCACCAGCGTCGTGGAGCTGGACGGCGTCGGGCCGAGCGTCGTTGCGCTCGCGCCGCTGCAGTCGGCGGGGGAGTTGCGCGGCTGGGTGGCGGCGTTCGTCCCGCTGGACGCGAGCCTTGGCCAGTACGTCTCGTCGCTCACCGGTACGGATGTGGCCTTCTACTCGCACGATGGTTCGCCGGTGCGCGGCTTCAGCCCGAGCGTGAGCGAGCTGCTCGCGGGCGACGGAGCGGTGCGTATCGGCTCGGTCGCGGGCGCGGAGGCGCTCACGGCGAGCGCAGTTCTCCGCGGCCCGGACGGCAAGCCCGTGGCCACGGTCCTGTACTCGACCCCGCTCGCGGTGGTGACCGCGGCGGCCGGCTCCGTTAGCGGGGCTCGGCTTGCCGGCCCCCTGATCGCCCTGGTGCTGGTGCTGATCGGCATCGCGGGCGCCGCCTGGTGGCTGCAGCGTGGCCTGCGCGTGCTGGCCGCCAGCGCCCGCCGCTTCGCGAGCGGTGACCTGGAGACGCCCGTCCCATCCGACGTGCTGGCGGAGCTGCGCGACGTGTCGCGCGCGCTCGAGGACGCGCGCCGACAGTTATTCGCGGCGCGCGAGGAGCGCGCCGCGTCGGCCCGGGTGCTCGAGGCGACCGTGTCGGAGCGCACGATGGAGGTGCGGCGCGCCTACGGGCAGCTCGACCTCCTGTACCAACTGGCGCGCCACACCGGTGAGACGCTCTCGGTGGAGGGCACGCTCGCGCGGGCGATCGAGACGATCGGCCCGCACTTCGGCGCCCAGGCGGCGGTGGCCTATCGGTTCGAGGCGGAGACGCAGCAGCTCATCGTGGAGGCGCACCACGGCATGGACGGCGCGGAGATCGCGCGCGTAGGCCGGCAGCGCGTCGGCCCGGATGCGGTCGAGGCGGGCGCGCGTGCCGCGCACCTGGGAGATCTGGAGGAGCGGCCGGTGGGCAGCGGACAGATCGACGTCGGGGTGCCGCTGCGTTATGGGACGGAGCTACTCGGCGCGGTCGAGCTGCGCGGACTGCCCTGGCCGGAGTGGGACCGCGGGCGAGCGGAGCTGCTGCGCAGCATCGGCTCGCAACTGTCGCAGGCCGTGGTCAACGCGCGAACGTTCGAGCGCGAGCGCTCGCGCGCGGACGACCTGGACCGGCTGCAACGCGCCACGGCCGCGGTCAACGCCGCCGGCAGCAGCGCCGATGCGCGCCGCACCGCCGTACAGGCAGCGCAGCAACTGCTGCGCGCCGACTCGGTGGTGTGGGCGTCGAGCGACGATCCGGAGGCGGCGGCGGAGGCGTGCCGCGGCGACGGCGAGCCGTTCGTGCGCGCAGCCCAGCCCTTGGAGCGGGTCGTCGCCGGGTTGGCCGGCGTCACCGGTCAGCCGGTGTTCGTGGACGACGTGCTCGTGGACCCGGTAACGATGACGGTACGCGGCTCGGCAGGGGAGCTGGGCATGCGGGCGTTGGCGGCGCTGCCGGTCCGCGGCGAGGGCGGACGGGTGCACGGCGTGGCGGTGGTGGGCTTCCGCGAGCCGCACTCGATGCCGGGCCACGTGCGCGCCGTGGCGGCGCTGCTCGCGACCCACGCCGGTACCACGCTCGACCGCACGCTGCTGCTGGAGACGGCGCAAGAGCATGCCGGCCGTGAGTCGCTGCTGAACCGCCTGTCGGCGCGCTTCCGCGAGTCGCTGGAGGTGGAGCAGCTCGCGGCGGAAGCGCTCGCCGGCCTGCGCCGTGGCCTGGGGCTGCAGTACGCCGGTCTGGTGCTCGCGCCCGAGAGCGGCAAGATGCTTGCGTTCGCCGACCCCGGCCCGGCAGTGGCGCCGCGGGTCGTTTCCAGCCTGCACGCGCCGCGGTTTCTCGACGCGCAGCCTGGGACGCCCGATGCGACCTGGGCGTGGGTGGGTGGCTGGAGCGGGCCCGCGGCAATGCTCCCCATCGATGGGGTGGCGTTGCGCGGGGTTCTGCACGTGGTCGGTCCTGCGGACGCGTCAGCCTGGAGCGATCTCCAACGCTCCGCGCTCGAGGCGGTGTCGGACGTCTTCGCGGCCGGATTCGCCCAGGCGACGCTTTTCCGCGCGGCCCGAGAGACGCGCGACCGCCTCGAGTACCTGATCAACAATCTGGAGGATGTCATCTTCCAGCTCGATCTGCGCGCGGGTGCCACGGTGCTGAGCCGCCGCTGGCAGGAGCTGACCGGGGTTGACGTGCTGGCGCTGCCGCCGGAAGAGCACGCTCGGGCGCTGCTGGCCGTCGTTCACCCGGACGACCGGGTGCAGGCGGCGGCGGCGTTCCAAGACGCGCTGCGCGGCAACCCCGCTTCGGCGGTGCTGCGCCACCGCTCGGCCGACGGCGGCTACCGTACCTTCGCCGTCCGCTACGCGCCCGCTCGTGACCCCTCCGGCCGGGTCGTGGGTCTGCAGGGCATCGCCCGAGACATCGAGGATATGCTCACGGCCCAGCGCACCCTGGAAGAGCGCAACCGCGAGCTCGACGAGGCGTTGCGTGACCTGCAGGAGGCGAACGCCCAGCTCGCCGAAGCGGATCGACTGAAGAGCGAGTTCCTGGCCAACACCAGCCACGAGCTACGGACGCCACTGACGGCGATCCTGGGATTCCTGCGTCTCATCCTGGACGGGCTCTGCGAGTCGCGCGAGGAGGAGATGCAACTGCTCGAGGAGGTGCACAGCAGCTCGCGCAACCTGCTCGGCATCATCAACGACATCCTGGACATCGCGAAGATCGAGGCCGGGCACATGGACCTGGAGACGCGGGAGGTGTGCCTGGCCGAGGTGCTCGAGCGGGTCCGCACGCTCACGCGGGTCCAGGCCCAGCAGAAGGGCCTGGCGATGTGCTTCGACGTCGACCCCGACCTGCGGGTGCTGGCGGACGAGGGCAAGGTAGAGCAGGTGCTGGTCAACCTGGTGGGGAACGCGCTCAAGTTCACCAACGACGGCAGCATCACCGTCACCGCCGCGCTGCTGCCCGATCGGCACGCGGTGCGCGTGAGCGTGCGCGACACGGGGTTGGGCGTCCCGCCCGAGCGCCAGCATCTCCTGTTCCAGAAGTTTCGGCAGGCCGACGGCTCGACCACGCGGCGGTTCGGCGGAACCGGCCTCGGGCTGGCGATCTGCAGGAGCCTGGTGGAGCTGATGGGCGGCACTATCTGGCTGGAGAGCGAGGGTCTTGGCCACGGCACGACGGTGAGCTTCACACTGTGGCCGCCTCCGCTGGCCGCGCTCGACTCTGAGCCGGTAATCCTGGGCGTGGTGCCGGGGGATGGTCGTCGCGGCTGTAGCGTACCGGATGGCGGGCTGGTGCTGCTCATCGACGACGATCCGGTGTGTCGCGCCTACTTGCAACGGATGCTGGAGTTGCGCGGCCTGCGCGTGCCCGTGGCGACGGGTCCGCGGGCAGCGGCGTCGGCGGCGCGCGCGGTGAAGCGCCGAGGGCGGGCGCTGGCGGCGGCGATGGTGCGGCTGACTTCGACCGGCGAGTGCCAGGACACCTCGACCGGCTGGGACTTGTTACGCCGTCTCCGGCAGGACATGCTTGAGGCTGGCGGCGGCATGCTGCTAGTGACGCGCTCGGAGGCGGTGGTGCGGCGCGCGCTCGGCGAGGACGAACCCGGGGTCGCGGGTCCGGTCTGTCTGTCGGCGATCGAGCCACAGGCGATGCTGGCACTGGTTGCGGAGGCGCAGGCCGGCGGGGCGCCCGCGGCGCGGGCGAGCTAGGGGGAACAAGCGATGCGCGTGGTAGTCGTCGAGGACGACCGGAACAACGCGCTGCTGCTGGAGAAGGTCCTGCGACGGCTGGGCGGGTACGAGGTGACCGCGACCGACGACCCGCAGGAGCTGTTGCGGCTCGTGTACGGAGGCGACGTCACTGCCGTGGTGATGGACGTCTCGCTGCGCGACAGCGTGCTGGACGGGGTGCCGATGGACGGCGTGGCGTTGACCCGAGCCCTACGCGCCGACCCGCGGGCGGCGGGCGTAGCGGTGGTGCTGGCGACGGCCCATGCGATGCGCGGCGATGCCGAACGGCTGCTGCGCGCGTCGGGCGCGGACGGCTACGTGGCCAAGCCGTTCACCGACTTGCAGGCGGTGGTGGACGCCGTCCGCCGCGGGATCGAAGCGCGGTCCCATGCCGGCCGGGAGGTGTAGCGGGTGGACCGTGAGCCGACGGTCCTGGTTGCCGAAGACGACCCGTTCGTCCGCAGCCTGATCGCGAAGGTGCTGCGCAGCCCCGAATACCGCGTGGTGCTGGCCGAGGACGGCGCGCACGCCTGGGAGCTGGCCCGCGACCTGCGGCCCGAGGTGATCGTGTCGGACTGGATGATGCCGGAGATGGACGGCGTCGAGCTGCTACGGCGGGTCAAGGCCGACTGCACGCTGCAGCACGTGCACTTCATCATGGTTACCGCCCGCGAGGACCGCCGGGACCGCGTCAGCGGGCTGGACGCGGGCGCGGATGACTACCTCACCAAGCCGTTCGACAACGCCGAGCTGCAGCTCCGCGTCCGCGCTGGGCTGCGCAAGGTGATGCGCTACCTGCAATCGGTGCAGGACTCGCAGCAGGATCCGCTGACCGGGGTCTCCAACCGCCGCTTGCTCGAGCAGTATCTGCATGACGTGACCGAGGGACACGTCCCCCGGCCGCAGCAGATCGTCGTCTTCATGATCGATGGCGACGACTTCAAGTCGATCAATGACCGCTACGGCCACGCGGTGGGCGACGAGGTGCTGAAGGAGGTCGGCCGGATGCTGCGTGAGCACACGCGGTCGACGGACCTGGTGGTGCGGCTGGGCGGCGATGAGTTCCTGCTGCTGGTCCCGGACGCGACGGAGGAAGCGGTGGAGCGGATCCGCGCGCGGCTGGAGCAGGCGTCGAACCAGATCGAGCTCAGCGTGGACGGCCAGCGCGTCACGGCCCGCTTCAGCGTGGGCGTGACGACCTGGGACCCCGCCAGGCTCACCCCGCAGGACGCGTTCACCTTGGCCGACCGCGAGATGTACCGGGTGAAGGCGAAGC
Source organism: Chloroflexota bacterium (assembly GCA_021787985.1). Lineage (GTDB taxonomy): Bacteria > Chloroflexota > Dehalococcoidia > DSGV01 > DSGV01 > JAJYLG01. The sequence goes on along the minus strand of JAJYLG010000044.1, from coordinate 1,823 downwards.
GCAAGTCGGCCTGAGCTGCGCCGCCGCCCGCGCGTTTCTTCAGCAATCGCTGTCTCAACCCCGCGTCGGTGCTACCATGAGTCCGTCGCCGTCTCCCCTTCGCCGGGCAGGCGCGGCGCGCAGAGCAGTGGCGGCGCCCGGTGGCCCCGGCCGGCGCGCCCGATGGAGGCGCTGATGTTGGCGCTGGTGAGTGGATATCGGGCGGTCCGGCTCGAGAACCTGAGCTTCTTCTTGTCCTGGGCGGGCGTGTATGCGCTGGCCGGCGCGTCGCTGTTCGCGCTCTGGTACACGTTCGGCACGCGGGTGGTGGCGCGCGCCGCGGCGGCCACGCCCGAGGGCGGCACGGTCACCTTCACGGAGCGCGGCCCGGCGGGCGCGAACGTCGGACGGCTCGCGTCCGTCTTCGGCTGGTGCGCCTCGATCTTCCTCGTGCTGTCGCTGGCGTTGCGCTCCGTGGTCACCGGCCGGCCGCCGTATTCGGACATGTGGGAGTACCTGCTGGCGTTCGCCGCCGGAGTGTCGCTCTTCGCCAACATCTTCACCCTGCGCACGCGGCAGGCCACCTTGCGGGCGTTCGCCATGCCGGTGGCGCTTGCGATGGGGCTGTGCGCGCAGATGATCTTCTCGCCGACCATCACGCCGCTGATCCCGGCGCTGCAGAACAACCGCCTGCTGGCGCTGCACGTGGCGGCGATGCTCATCTCCTACTCCGTGCTGGGCGTCGCCTTCGGCGCGGCGGTCATGTACCTGGTCCAGGGTGACGGACGGCGTTTCGCCCGCCTGCCGGACGGCCAGACGCTCGATGAGCTGTCCTACCGCGCGGTGCTGGTCGGCTTCCCGGTGCTGGCGCTGGGGATCGCTCTGGGCGCCTACTGGGGTGACTACGCATGGGGGCGCTACTGGGGTTGGGACCCCAAGGAGACGACGGCGCTCATCACCTGGCTGGTGTTCGCCTTCTACCTGCACGCGCGGGCGCTGCGCGGCTGGCGTGGCAGCCGAGTGGCCTGGATCATCGTGCTTGGCTTCGTCTGCATCGTCTTCAACATCTTCGCCGTGAACTTCTGGATCGCCGGGCTCCACTCCTATGCGGGGCCGACGCAGTAGCGGCAGCAACGGCCGCTCCCGTCGCCGGTGTGCGCGCGACGCACAGGCGGGCCGGCCCGGCTCACTGCTGACGCCGCGATGCCATCGCTGACCGTACGCGGGCGCATCCGCCGGCCGCGCAGTGAGGTATACGCGTTCCTGGCGGACGTCACGACCCGGCCGCACCTCTACGGGTCGAACTTCACCGACTTCCGCGTGGTGAGCGATTCCGCGATCGGGGCGGGCGCGGCCTTCCGCTACGTGCTGCACTTCGGCGAGGGCGAGGAGGTCGAGACGCGCGTGCAGGTCGCCGAGGCCGAGCCGTCGCGCCGGCTCATCGAGGACGCGGATGACGGCTACGTGCGCTATCGCACGACCTGGGAGCTGGCGGACGCGGCGGAGGAGCTCGGCAGTACGGCCGTGAACCTGCGGCTGGATTACCAGCCGAGCGGCGGCCGGGCCGGACTGCTGCTCGACTGGCTGTTCGGGCGGCGCGCGCTGAAGCAGACCTACCTGGTGGAGTTGGCGCGGCTCAAGCTGGCGCTCGAGGGCGGTCGGCCGGCCTGAAGGCGTCCCGCTATGGCAGGGCGCGCAGCGTGGGCGCGATTTGCCGACAGAGCGCGAGGTTCTGCTCCAGCCCGTCGCAGGCCGTCCGGTCGAATGAGACCTCGCTCGAGAAGCGATCGGGCAGGCCGAGCTCCGGGCGCGCGTGCAGCGTCGCCGGGCAGAGCTCGCCGCTC
>JAJYLG010000043.1 GCA_021787985.1 Chloroflexota bacterium | reverse complement strand
CTCGCCAAGATGCGCGTCGAGAGCGCGCGCGGCTGATCGACGCCGCGCGCTCCGTCCCCGAGGACCGGCTGGCGGTTCGCCCACCAGACGCGCAGGGCGAAGACGGCTGGAGCGTCCTCGAGCAGCTCAGCCATCTCCTGGAGATGGAACGCGCGTACGACGCCTGGGTGCGCGCCTGCGTCGAGCGCGACAGCCCCGACCTCTCGCGGGTCCGGCCCGACGCGGCCCCCATCCCACTCGAGCGCGCGCACGACCACAGCCGCGAGCAGCTCGTCGATGCGTTGGTGCGCGAGCGCGAGCGCACCGAGGCGCTCATCGGCAGCCTCGACGTGGCGGACTTCGACCGCCTGGGCACGCACCCCATGTTCGGAAGCCTGACCGTCCTGCAGTGGCTGCGCTCCTTCTACCGCCATGACCGCATGCACCAGGCGCAGATCGAAGGTCGCGAGCCCGACTATCGCCCCCGCTACGCCGGCGGCCGGGAGCCGGACCAGCGGCGGCGATGACGGCCCGCCCGCGCGTCTTCGTCAGCCGCGCACTGCCCGGCGACCCCACCCCCGCCTCCGCCGAGCGGATCGACTGGGACATCTGGGAACGCGACGAGGCGCCCTCTCCCGCCGAGTTGCGCGCCCGAGCTGCGAGCCGCGACGGGCTGCTCAGTATGCTCACCGACCGCATCGACTCAGCATTGCTCGACGCCTGCCCGGAACTTCGCGTCGTGTCGCAGATGGCCGTCGGTTATGACAATATCGACGTCGCCGCCTGTACGGCCCGCGGCGTGGCCGTCTGCAACACCCCCGGCGTGCTCACCGACGCCACCGCCGACTACACCTTCGCCCTGCTTCTGGCCGCCGCGCGCCGCGTCGTCGAGGGCGACCGTGTCGTGCGTGCCGACGGCTGGAAGGCGTGGCACCCGACCTTCATGCTCGGCCGTGACGTGAGCGGCGCGACGCTCGGCATTGTCGGCATGGGCAGCATTGGCGCGGCGGTCGCTCATCGGGCGGTCGGGTTCGGCATGCGCATCCTCTATCACAGCCGCGGCGACCACCTCGACGTGGAACAGACCACCGGCGCCCGTCGCGTCCCCTTCTCGACGCTCCTCTCCGAGAGCGACTTCGTCATCGCCCTCGTCCCGCTCACACCCGAGACGCGTCGCCTGTTCGGCGCGGCCGAGTTCGCGCTCATGAAGCCCACGGCCGTCTTCGTCAACGTGGCACGCGGGCCGGTGGTGGACGAGGCGGCCCTCGTCCAAGCGCTGCGCGCGGGCCGGCCGGGCTCAGCCGCGCTCGACGTCTTCGAACAGGAGCCGCTCCCGTCGGGCCACCCGCTCACCGCCTTGCCAAACGTCGTTCTCTCGCCGCACCTGGGGAGCGCCTCGTGGGGCGCGCGCACCGCCATGGCGCGCATGGCCGTCGAGAACGCCGTGGCGGCCCTGACGGGCGCCGAGCCGCGGGCGATCGTCAACCCTGAGACGCTGGGCGGGGCCGCGCATGGCTAAGCCGGCAGCACCGTCGGCCGGCCGGCAATCGCACCGCCGAACCGCCCTGTGACCTCGGTCAGACGCGGTGCGCCGGCGGCGCTTGTGCGCAGTCCTTAGATTAGGCTAAGCTAAGGCCAAGAGTGGGGAAGTGGCGCGCCTTGATGGTGGTGCAATGGCGCAGCCTCCGGATTCGTTCGGCGCACTGGACGCGATCGAGCGGCCTCGCACCTCGTTTCCTCCGCTGAGCCCCCCGATCCTCGAGACGTCGGGCCGGACCGTCGAAACGCCCGTCTCCGCGCGGCGCCGGACTCACACCCTGCGATTCCTCCTCGCCGCGTTCGGACCGGGGATCATGGTCATGCTCGCCGATACCGACGCCGGCAGCATCGTTACAGCCTCGCAGTCGGGTGCCCAGTGGGGCTACCGCATGATCCCCCCGCTGATCGCGCTCGTCGCGGTCCTCTACCTGGTGCAGGAGATGACCGTCCGCCTGGGCATCGTCACCGGCAAGGGCCATGGCGAGCTGATCCGCGAGCGTTTCGGCACGGGATGGGCGTGCCTCTCCGTCGGCACACTCTTCCTCGCGGCGATGGGCGCCCTGGTGACGGAATTCGCGGCTATCTCCGGGGTCGGCCAACTCTTCGGCGTGCCCCCGCTGGTCGCGGTAGGCATGGCGGTAGGGACTCTCATCGTCCTGGGGCTGACCAGCAGCTATGGGCGGGTGGAACGCGTCGGGATCGCGGTCGGCCTGTTCGAGCTCTTCTTCATCCCGGCCGCGCTCATGGCCCATCCGGACGCAGGGACGGTGGGCAAGCAGCTACTGACCACACCGTTCACCGACCGGGACTACCTGTTCCTCCTGGCGGCGAACGTGGGCGCGGTCATCATGCCGTGGATGGTCTTCTACCAGCAGGGCGCGGTCATCGACAAGCGGTTGGGCGTGCGGCATCTGAAAGGCGCGCGACTGGACACGCTGCTCGGGTCGGTCATGACCCAGGTCATTATGATCGCGGTCGTCGTCGCCACCGCAGCGACCATCGGGTTAAGCGGCGGTCACCGTTCGCTGAACAGCATCCAGGAGATCGCGACGGCCCTCCAGCCGTTCCTCGGGTGGACCGGCGCCCGCCTCGTCTTCGGCCTGGGGATGCTCGGCGCCGCGTTCGTGGCCGCGCTGGTGGTGTCGGTAGCGAGCGCCTGGGCGGTCGGAGAGGCGCTGGGAACCCCGCACAGCCTGAACCACCGGGTTGCCGAAGCGCGCTGGTTCTACCTCGCCTATGTGCTGGCGCTGGCCGGCGGGGCCGCCGTGGTCCTCTCCGGGATCCCGCTTGTCAGCTTGACCATCAACATCGAGGTAATGAACGCGCTGCTGCTGCCGCTCGTCCTCGGGTTCCTGCTGGCCCTCGAGGCGAAAGCGCTGCCCCCCGACCTGCGCATGCGCGGCCTGCGCAAGTACGTCACCTGGCTCAGCTCCAGCGCCGTCATGGCGTTCGGCGTGTTCATGGCGGCACGGCTGCTGCTCGGCGGCTGAGCACACCGCCCTGCCATGGGCCGCTGCGAGACCGGAGGCTCCGGGCGCCCGCCGGTGGCGAACCGACCCGCCTATCGCTCCAGATCCAGAATCCCCTCGAGCAGCGCGCCCGCCGCGCGGTAGAGCGGCTGGCGCGCCTCGGCGATGACACGCGCGGCGAGGCCCGGCGCCCAGCGACCCAGGTGCTCGCGGACGAAGGCCGAGCGGCGCTCGCCGGCCATCCCGGCGTCCTCTGCCCGGCCCGCATCCCAGGCGTCGCTCTCGGCCAGCGCCAGGTTAGCGGCGAACTCCAGCTCGGCCGCGAGCTGATCGGGTGGTTCGGGCCCCGGCCGCGGCGTCAGACCTGCGGCCTCGTACGCGTCGCGCACGGCATACGTTGCCGGACCCCAGAGCGGTCCGGGGCGGCCGGCCTCCTCGCCGTCGAGATGAACCGACTCATACGGCGGGGCCACCGGCATCCCCGGGCCGGCGAACAAGCGCGCGTACTCCACGCGCAGGTTCCCGAGATCTCCGTCTTCCGCGCTCCGCGCGTCGTGGAGCGCGGCGAGCGTCACCGCGAGGCGCTCGCGGTCCATGCCCACCGCCGTCGCGGCCGCCTGCAATGGTTTCGCCAGCGCGCCGCGGCGGGCCGCCTGCGCCATGGCCTCGCTCGGTGGCGAGAAGCAGGCGGACAGCGCCGCGTAGAGGTCCGCGATCGCCGTCGCCCTGAGCGCGGCTTCGCCAGCGGCGGACGCCTCATGGTTCACGGGGCGGGTCTCGCCACCACTGGCCGCCCCGGCCGCGGCGTTGCCGGCTCCGGGACGGTCGCGGGCCGCCGCACGAGATAGCGCACGCCGAGGGTCACGAGCAACGCCCCCAGCGCCACGATGCCCGCCGCGATGGACCACTCCACCCAGGTCGGCGCGTAGTCGCCCAGACGCAGCCAGAAGCGCCCTCCCGGCGCCACCAGCCGTCCCCACGACTGCCCGGGCGCCCGCTCGATCAGCGGCAGGCTCATCGACGCCATCATGATGTTGATACGCTTCAGCAGCACGCCCAGCACGGCCAGCGTGCTCGCCGCCGCCAGCAGCCCGTTCCGCCGCCGCAGGCCCGGCAGCGCGAAGATCAGGAACGGCACGACGACGCCCAGCAGCATCTCGGGCCAGAAGAACGGCGCCAGGCTGCCGTTCAACAGAAGCATCGTCTGATCGCGCAGGTCCGGCACGTTCGAGGCGATCGCGGTCAGCACCTCGGCGAAGAGGAAGAAGCCGTCGATCGCGATGAAAACCGCCATCAGCTTCCCAAGCGAGCCGAGCACCGCGTCCTCGATTTCGAGCAGCCGCAGCTTGCGGAGCACCAGCACGACCACCAGCAGCAGCGCCAGCCCGGATACGAGCGCCGACGATATGAAGAGCGGGGCAAGGAGCGGGCTGTTCCAGAACGGCCGCGCGACCAGCAGGCCGAAGATCCAGGCCGTGATCGAGTGCACCAGCACCGCCACCGGCAGTGAGATGAGCGCCATCACCGTGAGCGCCCGCTCGCTCTCCCGCGGGCGCGTCATCAGCCAGAGGTCGACGAGCGCGATCACCAGGTAGGTGGCGATGATGATGAAGTCCCACACGAGCGGCGAGTAGAACTGCCCGGAGATGAGCACCCGATATGCGCGCTCCGGATGGCCGAGATCAGGGAGGATGAACGCCGCCGCGACCACGATCGAGGCGCCGGACAGCAGGACAGCCAGGCGCGACAGCGGGCGGAACTGGTGCGCGCCGGCGAGCTGGGCGCCCGCGACCACGATCAGACCGCCGGCGGAGAGACCGACGAAGTACATGAAGGCGATGATGTAGAGACCCCAGCTCACCACGTTGCTCAGCCCGGTCACGGCCAGGCCATTGGCGAGCTGGTACAGCCAGGCGGCGAACCCCAGGCCCATCACGGCCACGAGCACCGCCAGCCAGCCACGGTACGCGATCCGACCAGTCACAGCGGCCGCTTCCTCCTCTTGCTCAGGTAGTAGACCTGCGGGTGCGTGCCCTTGTCCGCCAGCATCTGCGTGCCGCCGCGCTCGCGGACGGCCACGCTCACCGGGCTGTCCGGGTCGTTCAGGTCGCCGAAGATCCGCGCCTGGGCCGGGCAGGACACCACACACGACGGCTCGAGCCCCTGGTCGAGCCGGTGCACGCAGAAGGTGCACTTCTCCACGACGCCGCGCGGCCGACCCTCGACCATCCCGTACGAGAAATCCGGGATCCGCTGCGGCTCGGCCCAGTTGAAAACGCGCACGCTGTACGGGCAGGCCGCCATGCAATAGCGGCAGCCGATGCACTTGCTGTAGTCCACCAGCACGATGCCGCCGTCTTCACGCTTGTATGTGGCCTCGGCCGGGCAGACCTTCACACAGGGGGCGTCTTCGCAGTGCTGGCAGGCGAGCGGCAGATAGTCCAGGTCGAGGTGCGGGTACGTGCCGTCGGGCTTGTCCAGACCGTCGCCGCCCTCGGTCAGCACGCGGTTCCACCACAGCCCCATCGGGACGTCGTTCTCTTCCTTGCAGACGACGGCGCACGTCCAGCAGCCGAGGCACCGCTCCAGGTCCACGGCCATACCGAACTTGCGCCGAGTCTTCGTCATCGCCATCGCCGCCCTCCTCAGACCTTCCGCACGTCACAGAGGACTTCCTTCCAGGCCGTGACGGGTGACCACACGTTGGGCAGGAAGTAGATCTCGTTGGTCGGGTTGATGAAGTCGGGCGTCAGCTCGTTGACCCCCCGTCCCTTCCTGAAGTACCGATTCCACCACCAGCCCTCGTAGATCTGCGCCGTTCCCGGCCGCACTTGCTCGGTCACGCGCGCCCAGCACTGTGTCGCGCCGCGGTCATTGCGGACCTCGACCAGGTCGCCCTGCTGGATGTGACGGGACTCCGCGTCGCGTGGGTGGATGGAAACCTCCGCCCGACCGCCGTTGATCTCCAGGAGCCAGGGCTGGTTGGAGTACGTGGAGTGCACCCGCCAGCGTTCGTGCGGCGAGAGGAGCACGAGCGGATACTCAGTCCGTTTGGCCGCCGCGTCCTCAGCCTCGAACGGCGGCTTGTAGACCGGGACCTGCTCGCCCAGCTCGAGGAACCCGTCCTCTTCCTTGTAGAACTCCATCCGCCCCGTTTGAACGAATCGCTGGGTCGCGGCGAGCGGGAACGGGTACGTGCGCGACGGGAACGGCTTCAGGTCCTGGATCTGGTCGTGGAAGGTGACCTCGGGATCGGGCACATTCAAGCGGACCGGCCCCTTCTTGAGCTGCTCCAGCGTGATGCCCGCCACCTCTGGCCCGCCGTTGGCGAGGATCGTCGCGATGGCCTGCTCCTCGTCGACCTCGTAGTACTTGGCCAGCTCCGGCTTGAGCCGCTTCGCCAGCTCACGGTAGATCTGCACCTCAGGCCGGCTCTCGTACTGCGGCGGGACCGCGGGCTGCATGAGCTGTAGGAAGGGATGCAGCGGCGTCGCGATGAGGTCGGTCTTCTCATACCAGGTCGCCGCCGGCAGCAGCACGTCGGCGTGCTCCGCGGTGGGCGTCATCGCGAAGTCGATGACGACGAACAGCTCCACCTCTTCGTTCAGCCGCTTGAAGAGCTTGTTCAAGTTCGGCGACTGATTGAGCAGGTTGCTGTGCGAGACGAGCATCGCTCGGAAGCCGTTCTTCGGCGGCTTGATGGCCGGGTTCATCGTCGGCGTCGGGCCGTGGACCATGTACATCGGCGGGACGAAGTTCGGTCGCTTGCCGTCCGGGAACCACCACGACGAGACATCGAACCGCACCTTGTACTGCCCCACGTACACGCTGATGCCACCGCCGCTGCGCCCCACGTTGCCCGTGACCGCGGACAGCAGGGCGAACGCGCGGCCGGTCAGGTCGCTGTGGTACCAGTGATTGGCACCGGCCCCGAAGATGACGGCGGCCGGCTTCGTCGTCGCGAACGCCCTCGCCAGCTTCACCGTCTTCGCGGCCGGGACCTGGGTGATCTTCTCGACCGACTCGGGCGTGTACGGCGCGACCGCCTCCCGCACGTAGTCGAACCCGGGACGCACGGTCACGGCCTTGCCGTCGGCGAGCCGCACCGCGTACGAACCGGACAGCGCGGGCCGCGCGCCTTCCGGCAGCCCGAGCCGGTCCGTTCCGACGACGAGCGGCCCGCCGGATGCCTCGTCCCAGAGAGCGAACTTGGCGCTGCTGCCGCCCGCCTTCAGGTCAGACTCGCGCAGCCGCTTCCGCGTGTCCGTCCGTACCAGCAGTGGCGCGTCGGAGTACTTCGCCATGTGCTCCAGGTCACCCAGTCCTTCGCGCAGGATCACGTTCACCATGGCCAGGGCGAGCGCTCCGTCGGTTCCCGCCTCGATGGGGAGCCAGTCGTCCGCCTTGGTGGCCGTGGCCGAGTACTTGGGGTCCAGCACGACGATCCGTGCACCGTTATCGGCCGCGTCGGAGAGGAAGTGCGCGTCCGGGATGCGCGTCTCGACCGGGTTGCTGCCGACCACCAGCACGAACCGCGAGTTCGCCCAGTCCTTCGCCTCGTGGTCCGAGCACTGGACGCCGAACGTGATCGGCATCGAAAGCGCCAGGTCGCCATTGAAGTCGTAGAAGGTCCCGTGTGAGGCTCCGAGCAAGGCCGCCAGACGAGTGGCCGCTCCTTTCTGTATCGGCCCGGTGCCCGGTAGCTGGGGGAAGAAGTACACGGAGTCGGCGCCGTACTTGGCGATGATCCCCTTCAGCTTGTCGGCGATGTAGTCCAGCGCCTCGTCCCATGTGACCTGCCGCCACTTGCCCTCGCCACGGGCGCCCGCCCGGATGAAGGGCGCTCGGACCCGGTCCGGCCCGTAAAGCGACTGGATGAAGGACAGCCCTTTCATGCAGCCGCGCGGGTTGTAGACGTGGTCCGGGTAGTCGGCCGCCTGCTGGATCTTGACGATGCGCTCGCCGCGGATCCACGCGTTCTGGCCGCACGCGCCGGTGCAGTTCGGCGAGCACACCGTCCGCACCATGCGGTCCACCCCGAGCGCTCGGCCCTGGCCATGCGCCGTGCCTCCGCGGGGGAGCCGCATCAGGTAACGGCCGGCGCCGTACTGCAGCCCGAAGAGCGCGGCAGCGGCCGCGCTGCCGCCGATCAGCCGGCGACGCGTCAGCCGCGGCAGACCGGTCGTGGAATCAGCCATCGTGGCTCCTCCTGTTCTCCGCCCGAGACGCGCCCCCGTCCCGGGGTCCGACGTCCAAGCGGCTCACGTGCTCGCGCCAGGCGCGCACGAGCGTCTGCTGCTGTGCGAGCACGGGGCAGACATCGGACGCGCGGGCGATCGCCAGCAGAGGGTCCGCGGCTCGCGAAGCGTCCACTGGCGGACCATGGTAGCCGCCGCATGAGCCACACGGCGCGGGACTTGCTGCCTGCGCCGCCTCCGAGAGCGGCCGACTGGCGGCCGTCGGCGCGCCGTCCCGAGCTCCTGCGCTGCGCGCGAACGCCAGCGTCAGCAATCCCCGTCGCCTCACGGTCCGACCGAATGCCCCCGAGCCGCCGTGGCCCGCAACGCCCGCTGCTGGTGCGTCCATCCTCTCCCTCACACCACGACCTCGCGCGGGGGTTGTGAGCCGCGTATCAAGAGGTCGTTGCGATTCGAGCGTAGGGGGGAGGTGACGGTCGGACTGTCAGGAAGAGCCCGACACAATGTCAGGGTTTGCCCCGCAGACGGAAGATTCCGCGTTCGAAACTCTCAGGCGCCAACGGGCCGATGCCCGGAAAGGCTTGTGACGCCGGTCACATTCCCCTTCGCCGTGCCTCGACGACGGATGAGCAGCAAGGGCAGACAAGGGACCAGAGGAGCCGTGCGCCGGGCGGGTCAGGGTCCCGCGGCGATCTCCGCGCCATTCAGGTAGCAGGCGGGGTCTTCGGCGTCAAGCGCACCGCTGGCGCGTTCGGCTCGCACGCGCAAGTTGCCGTTGCACCAGTCGAAGAAGCGGCAGTCGCGGCACCGCCCGCCGATCCGCCCACGGCGGTCACGATAGAAGGCCAGCAGCGGGTTGGAGACGTCGGTCCAAATGGCCGAGAAGGGCCGTTCGCGGACGTTGCCCAGGTCTTGATGCCAAGAGAACTGGTCCGGGTGCACGTTCCCCTGCGGGTCGACACAGGCGATAGCCACGCCGCTCTGATTGCCGCCGTTCCAGGTGAGCAGGCGGGCCGCCTCGGCGGCGCGCTCGGGCACGCGGTCCTTGAGCCACAGGTAGAGGAAGGGCCCATCGGCGTGGTTATCCACCGTCAGCAGCTCGCGCGGATCCCCTTCCGGCCAGCCGGCCACCCAGTCGAAGATCCCTTCGACCAGGCCGCGCGTTTCCTCCGGCGCCAGGTCGTAGCTCTTGATCCCTGCGCCGCGACCCGCGTAGGCGAGATGGTACACGCACATGCGGTCGATGTGCTCATCGGTCATCAGCCGCATCAGGTCCGGCAGCTCGCGCGAGTTCCATCGATGCACCGTCACGCGCAGCCCGACTCGCAGCCCGACCGCGCGACAGGCCTGGATCCCCGAGAGGGAGGCGCGGAACGCGCCGCGCAGCCCTCGCACCAGATCGTGCGTCCGCTCGACGCCGTCCAGGCTCACGCCCACGTACGACACGCCCGCGTCGCGCAGGGCGATCGCTTCTTCGTGTCCCAACAGCGTGCCGTTGGTCGAAAGCACGGCCCGCATGCCGAGGTCACGCGCCCGCCGCATCAGCGCCAGCAGGTCCGGGCGCAAGAGCGGCTCTCCGCCGGAGAACAGCACCACCGGCACACCGAAGCCCGCGAGGTCCTCCAGCAGCGACAGGCCCTCGTCCGTCGTCAGCTCGCCCGGGTACTCGCGGTCACGCGCGGAGGCATAGCAATGGACGCAGTGCAGATTGCAGCGCTGCGTGACGTTCCACACCACCACGGGCCGCTTGTCGGCCGAGTAGTGCAGCAATGGGGCGGGCGCGCGGCTGCTGCGCCCGTAGCGCAGGACGTCGCCGGAGGTCACCGTACCGCGAACAAGGGCGGAAACGCTCAGCATGGATGCTCCACGGGCGATGCGGCAGGCGTGTACGCGCACGACGGGTCCTCGGCCAGGTAGTCGCCGGACACCGCCCAGGCCCGCGCACGCGAGCCGCCGCACACATCGCGGTACTCGCAGACGCCGCACCGCCCCTTCAGCAGCGACCGGTCCCGCAACTGACGAAAGAGCGACGAGTCGCGATAGATCGTCTCGATACCGGACTGACGCACGTTCCCCGCGGACACCTGCAGGAATCCGGACGGGTACACCTCGCCCACGTGGGACACGAAGCAGAAGCCGTCACCGTCGTTCACGGCGCGCACCGGCCGGCTGCCGCTGCCGAAGGAAAAGCCCGCCCCGGCGATGTGCGCCGGACCGCCCCGCCGCGCCCCGCGCTGCGCGAGGATGCGCCGGAACTGCATCCCCGCCGTGGTGCGGACATCATACGGCGCGTGGTCCGACAGGTCGGCCAGCCAGCGCATCACGCGCTCGTGCCCGACCGCGTCCAGCATCTGCTCAGCCTGCGCCCGGCCGGTGGGTACGAGGAAGAAGACGCTCCACATGACGACGCCGTGGCCCGCCAGCAGGTCGGCGAGCCGCGGCAGCTCGTCGACGTTCAGCGTGCTCACGGTCGTCCCCACTTGCAGCGGAAGCGCGACGTCGCGCGCGTCCTCCATCGCGCGCAAGGTGCGCGCGAACGAGCCGCTCACTCCTCGGAAGCGATCGTGCGTCTCCGCCGTTGCGCCGTCCAACGAGAGGTGAAGCCGGTGCACGCCGGCGTACCGCGCGTGCGCCAGCGCCTTCCAGGTCAGCCGTCCGGTCGCGCTGGGCGAGAAGCCTACCTGGAGCCCACAGTGCCGCGCGTGGGCGACGAACGTGAAGCAGTCGGGGCGCATCAGCGGGTCGCCGCCGGTGACCACCAGCACCCGCGCGCCGGTCTGCGCGATGGAGTCGATCAGCCGCAGCCCCTCGACGGTCGTGAGCTCGCGCGGATCGCGTCGCGGCTGCGCCTCCGCGCGGCAATGCACGCAGGCCAGTCCACAGGCGCGCGTGATCTCCCACGCCACCGTGAAGGGTGTGCGAGAGAAGTCCACATCCGCCAGTCCCGGACGCGAGCTCGTGGTGCTCACCTTCCGATCATCACCGCCACCGCGGAGCCACGGAAGCGACTTCCGTCGGTCTCACCGACCGCGCACGCCCCTGTGCGCGCGAGACCTCCGTCTCATCACCGCAAAGCTTCCAGCAACGGCGTCACGTCGCGGTGCTCGACGTCCAGGTCGACGACCGGCGTGCTGCCCAGTCTCGGGTTGACGGCCGCCATCCCGTCCTCGTACGTCGGCGCCTCCACCTGGTAGAAGACGCCGACCGGAATCCGGTCGCCCCACTCGTACGACTTCGCCACCGCCCGTGTCTTGCGGGCGATGATCTCCCCCTCGTCCGACGGGTCCTGTACGACACCGTCGTAACCGATCTCCTCGAGCCGGTAGACACGAGAGTGGCCCTCCGGCCCGGTGGAGTACCACTCTTTGGTGTACTGGTCGTTGTAGGTGGGGCAGGTCTGCAGCACGTCGACGAACGACGAGCCTGGGTGCTTGATCGCCTCGGCGAGCAAGCCGGACAGGTGCTTTGGGTCGAGCGCGTAGCCGCGCGCGATGAAGGTGTACCCGCAGCCCACGGCGAGGGCGATCGGGTTGATGCCGTCCTGGATAGCCGGAGCCGGCATCGACTTCGTGCGCATGCCCTTGCGCAGGGTCGGTGACCCCTGCCCCTTCGTCAGGCCGTAGACGCCGTTGTCGAAGACGACGTACGTGATGTCCACGTTGCGACGACCGGCGTTGACGAAATAGCCGGCGCCGATGCCATAGCCGTCGCCGTCGCCGCCCACGGCCAGTACGGTCAGATCCGGGTCCGCCAGCTTCGCACCCGTGGCAGTAGGGAGCACACGCCCGTGCAGCGTGTGGAACCCGTACGCATTGACGTAGTGGGGCGTCTTCCCCGAGCAGCCGATACCCGAGAAGACGGCCGTCTTGTGCGGCGGGATCTGGAGCGAGGCCAGCGCCATCTGGATGGCGCTGAGGATGCCGAAGTCGCCGCAGCCGGGGCACCAGTTATTGTGAACGTCAGTCTTGTAGTCGCGGACCGTCAGGCTCACGGTCGTCATTGCCAAGCTCCTCTCACCCCAACAGATGGGACACCGACTGCACCGGTGCGCCCGCGCGCAGCACCTCGTGCAGCGCGTCGATCAGCTCTTCTTCGAGGAAGGGCCGCCCATCGTACTTCAGCAGTCGATGGTCCATGCCGATCCCGGAGTGCGCCCCGATAAGCTGCCCGAGCTGGCCGGTGGCGTTGTTCTCCACCAGCACGGTACGCTTCGCGCGCTTCAGCACGGCGGCGACCTCAGCGGCCGGGAACGGCCGCATCAGCCGCACCTGCAGGAAGTTCGCCGTCACGCCCTCGGCTGCAAGCGTCTCGAGCACCGCGAGCACCGCGCCCTTGGTGCTTCCCCAGCCGACCAGCGTCAGGTCCGCCTCATCCGGCCCGTAGAGGCGCAGCTTGCGCGATGCCGGGATCTCCTTGGCGGCGAGCGCCAGCTTGCCCATGCGCTTGTCCACCATCTGCAGGCGGTTGAGCGCGTCCTCGCTGATGTGCCCCTTGGGGTCGTGCTCGTCCGTGGTACTCCAGAAGATCAACCCTTCCTGGCCCGGAACCGAGCGCGGGCTGATCCCCGTCTCGGTGAGCGCGTAGCGCTCGTATCCGTCGCGGCGGCCGTTCGCCTGGGCGTAAACTCCGCGATCGATCGGCGGCAGCCGGTCCAGGTGCAGGTCGTCGGCGGTCACGTAGGTGCTGCCCATCGCCTTGTCGACCAGCACGATCACGGGCATCTGGTAGCGATCGGCCCAGTTGAAGGACTCGTAGCTGTCCTCGACGATCTCGCTGGTGTCGCCGGGTGCGACCACTATGTGCGGGAAGTCACCCTGCGCCGGGTGCAGGGCGAAAAGCAGGTCGCCTTGCTCCTGGCGCGTCGGCAGGCCGGTGCTCGGACCACCGCGCTGCCAGATGAACACCACCGGCCCGGGCGCTTCGGTCATCGCCGCGAAGCCGATACCCTCAACCATCAGCGCGAAGCCGGGCCCCGAAGTCGAGGTCGAAGCGCGCGCGCCGGCGTGCGCCGCGCCGACCGCCATGTTGATCGCGGAGATCTCGTCTTCGGTCTGTACCACCACCAGGTCGTAGTGCCCCTGCTGTGATTCCAGGTAAACGTTCTCGTCGGTCGCGGGGCTGATAGGGTAGTAGGTCTGGACGTGCAGGCCGGCCTTAAGCTTGGCGATCGCCGCCGCCTGGATGCCGCGGAGCATCATCGGACGACGCTCCGGCGGCGTCGGCGCGGGAAGCCGGAACGGGAAGTGGTCGGCGAAACGCTCCTTCGCGTACTCGAAGCCGACGGCGACAGCGCGGACGTTCAGCTCGGCCGCGTCCGGCCGGCGGCGGAACTCGTCGCGCATCACGGCCATCAGCCACTCGGGTGACATCTCCAGCAGTGCGAGCGACGCGGCGACCGCGATGGTGTTCTCCATCACTCGGAAGCGCAACGCGTCGGACTCGCGATTCGCCTCGCGCAGCACCTGGGCGAGGAGCTGGTGGTAGGGCACCGGGCACCAGCGGATGTCGCCGCGGCTCGGCTCTACCTTGAGCGACGCATCGTAGACGACCGCCCCGCCGGGGACGATCTGCGGGACGTGGCCCTTCCAGCTCGTGTACGGTGTGTGGGAATCGCCGAACAGCGACTCGTCGTCGAGGGCCACCACCACATGCGCCTTCTCCGAGAGGGCCGTGCGGTCACGGTCCGAGACCCGCACGCGGTAGTAGCTGTGTTCGCCCATGATATTAGAATGATACTCAATGTTGGCATGTATCCGGTGACCGGCTCGCACGCAGGCCCGTGCGAAGGCTTCCGCCGAGGCGTTGATGCCACTTCCCTGCGGGCCTCCGATGAGCCACGTCACGTCCCACGGTTCCATCGTCCGTGTCTTGCTCCTTCCAGGTGTCACAGTCGAGCGCGCCGCAGCGCAGATCACGCCCGATTAATCCATCTACATCAACGGTAACGCGAACGCGCCTCCGGGCCAATGCCGCAGGCAGGCGAAGCGTCCGCTCCGCCCCGTTCGGGAGCCGCGGAAGGCCCCGCCGGGGCAGTCAGCGCGATTGGCAAGCACCTCGGAGCGAGAGGCTGGCTGTGACACATCTGTGACGAGAAGCGGTGCGCCCCTGACGGGGCACAGAGCATCAGCCGACTTGCGGCTCGACCGGGCGCGCGCCCGCCGCGTGTCGCCGGGCAAGCGCGCGATACGCCTCCGGGTTGTTGCGCACCCACAGCTCCGAGGCGCTGCCCACGATCGACCGGAGCACCTGCGCGGGAACGCCGGCGGCGAGCATTCCGCCAGGGATCTCCGTGTTCGGCGGCACTACCGCGCCCGCCGCCACGAGCGCCCGCGGCCCCACCGTCGCGCCGTCGAGCACGACCGCGCCGTTCGCCACCAAGCACTCCGCGCCCAGCGTGGCGCCGTGCACGACACAGTTGTGCGCCACCGTCGCGCCCGGGCCAACCTCCGTGGGGTGGTCCGGTGGTCCATGGAGCACCGAGCCGTCCTGTACGTTCGCGCCGCGTCGCACGACGACCGGCGAGAAGTCGCCGCGCAGCACCACCCCGTACCACACCGAAGCGCCATCCTCCACCACCACATCACCGACCAGCGTCGCCGTCGGCGCGATCCAGGCGCCGGGGTGCACGCGCGGCATCTTGCCCTCGAAGCTGAATAGCGGCATGCCTTCCCCCCGTATCCGGGTGTCAGGGGCTGGCCGGCGCCAGGAAGCCCGGGTTCGTGACCGAGATCTTGTCGCGCACCACCGTGCGCACGTGCTCCCACACCCGGCGTGACCACTCGCCCCCGTCGGCCTCGCCCGCGCGGATCCGCCGGCAGAGCTCCTCGTTTCGGGCCCGCAGCGCCGCGCGCAGCTCCGCACGGGTCGCCGGCCGTGCCATCGGCCCGAGCAGCCGCTCCAGCCCCGCCCACTCGCGCTCCAGATGCTCCTCCTCCGCCTCCAACTCGCGCAGCACGATCTGCAGCGTGTTGGCGGAGACCCGTGCCAAGAACTGCCGACGGCCGTCGGTATTCGGCACGATCTCTTCCTCCAGATACCGCCGGACGGCGTCCAGTAACTGCGCCACGGTCGGGTGGTCCTGCATCAGCCCGCCTCCATCAGCTCGAGTAGCTCCCACTCCGTCTCGACGGCCCGCCGGCCGATGGCGGCCGGCTCGACGTCGTGGGTATGGCCCCGCAGGAACGGGGCGGCCAGGCCCAGGGTGATGATCCCCCAGCGCAAGTTGCCGAACACCTCCCACCAGCGCACCCGCCGCGGGTCCACCGGCGCGCCGCCCGCCGCTTCGTAGGCGGCGAACAGCTCCTCGCGCTTCCCCACCCCTCCGACCGGTAGCCCACCGCCGAAGCGCCACGACCGCACGCACACCCAGCCCAAGTCCTCCATCGGGTCGCCGATGTGCGCGCCCTCCCAATCGAGCACCGCGCGCACTCCTTCCGGCCCGTACACCACGTTCCCCACCCGGTAGTCGCCGTGCACCAACGTATGCGGCCCGCTGGGCACCAGTCGCTCGCGCAACCAGCGCAACGCCAGCTCGAAGGCGGGGTGGGGGTCCCGCGTCACGTCTCGGTAGATGCCCTCGATGCGCCGCAGCTCCCACTCGGCCCCCGACGCACCCTCCGGCGGCGCCGAGAGGAACGCCCGCAGCTCCGCGCTCAGCGGTACGCCGTGGATGGCCGCGGCGATCCGCCCGAGCTGATCCGCTACCCGCGGCCGCACCGCCGCGTAGAGCGCGTCCTTGACCAGCCGCCGGCCGATCGTCTCGCCGTCCACCCGCTCCATCAGAAACGACGGCGCGCCCATGTCCGCTGAGCCGAGAAGCGCGACGGGCCGCGGTGCCGGCACGCCGGCGTCGAACGCCGCGCGCAAGACCGAGAACTCATGCTCTGCTGACATGCCGCCCGGCGCCGTTGCCACGAAGACCCGCAGCACCAGCCGTTGCGCTCCGGCCGGCCGCCCCACGTCCTGCGTCGTGACATCCACCGCCCAGGTCTCATGAACGGCGCCGCCGGTCATCTGCCGAACGTTTGTCACTGCCACAGGCGACGCGCCCAGGACGCGCGCGAGCGCCTCTGGCAGGCGCGCCTCGACCTCCTCCGCCCGCACGGTCAATCGACCTGGTCCAGGTACTCCGACAGGCCGTAGCCCACCAGCTCGCCGCAGCGGTACTCCGTCATGCCTTCACCGATGTGCGTCACCTGCCCCGTGCGCCGGTTGCGCAGCGGGATGAAACGCTTCACCGTTCCGTCGAGCCGCAACCGCTCGCCGTTCTCGAGCACCAGGTCAGCCGTGAACGCCCGGTGATACAGCCCGTTCGGCTCGTACTGGCTATCGACCTTCACGCCCACGATGTTGAGCAGCGAGTCGTCGCGCACCACCACGCCGGACTCGCGTGCGGGCGCGTCGGCCGTGCTCCATACGGTCGAGACCATCAACCCAAAGCCCGGGCCGAAGTTACAGGTCAGCCAGCGGTACGAGTGGATCGCCTGCCAGTAGCGCGGTCCCCACGAGTGGTCGCGCAACCCCAGGCCGTCGATCTGCGTTCGCACGCCGTCCACCTCGAGCGTCCCGGTCGCTCGCATGTGCTGCTCGAAGTGCGCCCGCGCGAAGCCCTGCGCGTGGTCCTCGCCGAGGCGCTGCTCCCCCTTGTGGCCGTACAGCGGCCCGACGGCCTCGTGCGCCAGCTCCAGCGTCACGTCCACCTTCGGGTTCTCCCGGAAGGCAGACGAGGGATCGGCCATGTCGCGCGGCTCCCGCAGCGCCACCGCGGACCCCTGATAGACCGTTCGCAGCCGCTGCGTCGGCTCCAGGACCTCGAACCGCATCCCGCCTGCGTCGAAGCGATCGTTCGACGTGATCTGCGGCCTCAGGTACTGGAACAGCACGCGCCCGTCCGCCAGGTAGAGGCAGACCGTCATCTCGGCGTAGCCCTCGTTGGCGCGATTGCCCAGCCGCAGGAACCCGCCCGTGTCGCGCTCGCGGTCGAAGAAGTTGAAGTACTTGCTTTCGTTGAAGTTCGGCTCGGGGCCCAACTCGTGGGGCAGATCGTCGTCTGGCTTCAGGTTCCCGATGATCCTCGCCATGCGCACACCTCGCCGGTCGACTCACGGTCGTTCTTGTGCAGACTACCGCCTCGGAAGCGCGCCGGCACCAGCCACGTCTTGCGCGCACGCGCCCCGAGTGTGGCTTCGCCGCGTGGTTGCGCGTCATGAGCATGCCTTGCGAGGTCTCCCCCGTCCGCGTGGGAAACGACAACCCGCGGGCTGACCGCCGCGCGGCGTCAGACCGGTCGGGAACCCCCGCCAGGCGCATCAAAACGACGGACAGAGAACTTGAGCGGGCGGGTGCCGTGCCGCGGGGCCCGCGCCGGCGAGCAGGCGACAGCGAGACCCCGACCTACAGGAGTGTCAGCATCCTTCTGGAGGTGGGCTGGAGCGGGAGACGAGACTCGAACTCGCGGCCCTCTGCTTGGGAAGCAGATGCTCTGCCAACTGAGCTACTCCCGCTCGTCGCGAAGCCAATCGCTGCCGACAACCACCGCGCCCGCACAAAGGCTCCGCCGGGGCAGGCGTCCACGCTCCTCCCCCTGTGTCTATTACCGCCCAGCACGACCTGGCCGTCAACCTGCGTTCCTTCGCGCGCCAGCGGCGGACCCTGCGGGGCCAGAGTCCATCGACTCGCGCGTGCGCCGCGCCAGCACGCCTCCCTACAGGATGGCGCCGACCTCCTTGAGATGAGCGATCGCTTCCCAGTCGTAGCCCAGCCCCAGCAGCACGGCCTCGGTGTCCTGCCCGAGCTCAGGAGCCGGGCCCCCTGCCCGCCAGCCGCTGGTCAGGAAATCCACCGGCGTGGCGACCATCTCCCGCGTTCCCTGCTCGGCCAGCGGCACGTCGACGAACGCGCCGGCGGCGCGCATCACCGGATCGCGCACCACCTCGTCGGCCGTCTGGACCGGCGCCCACCACACGTTGCTGCCGTCGAGGACCTCGGCCCACTCGCCGAGCGGCTTGGTGGCAAGCACCGCGTCGATCTCACGGACCAGCACGGTCGCGTTCTTGGCTCGCGCCCCCATCGAGGCGAACCGCTCATCGTGCTCCCAGTCGGGTCGTCCGAGCGCTCGACAGAAGTCGGGCCAGTGGCGGTCCGCCTGCAGCATCAGGAGCCACAGCCCCTTGCCATCTGCCGTCCGGTAGGACCCGCCCAGCGGGTTGGTGAAATGCTCTCGGCTCCGGACCGAGGGCGCCCGGCCGGTGGCCAGCGTGATGTTGAGGTCGAACCCAACGAAGTATGCGCCCGTGCGCGCCAGCGAGACAGAAAGCCTCTCGCCCTCGCCGGTCTGCGCGCGACGATACAGCGCCGCGCCGATCCCGGCGACAAGCCCCACGGCGGCAAAGTGGTCGCCCATTCCGCCGCGCTGCAAGGGGAAGTCGTGACCCTCCGGCGTGAGCAGCGCGGCCACGCCGGCCCGTGACCAGAAGGCGCCGATGTCGAACCCCGGGCGGTCCCGGTCTTCGCCATCAGGGCCGTAGCCGGTCACCTGAGCGTAGATCAGGCGCCCGTTCCTGCCCCGCAGCGTGGCGTAATCCATGCCCGTCCGTTCCAGCCCGCCCGGTCGCACATTCGTGATGAAGACGTCGGCGTCCGCCACGAGCCGGTAGGCGATCTCCCGCGCTTCGGGAGTTCTCAGATTCAGCGCAACGCTCCGCTTGCCGCGGTTGTCCAGCTCGAACGGGCCGTTGACAGACTCCAGCTTGTCGGCGGCCCGGAACATCGCCATCATCCCCCGCAGCGGATCGCCCTCGAGCGGCTCGATCTTCGTTACGTCCGCGCCCCAGTCACAAAGGATCCCCGCCGCCGCCGGCCCCGCCACCCACACGCCGTACTCGATCACCCGGAGACCCTGCATCGGTCCCGCCATCTTCCGCTGCTCCTCCAGTGACTTCTCCATGCCGACCCCAGTCTGCCCGGACCGCCGTTCCCGGTCTTCCGACGAGCCGCTCGCCCGCAAGCCCGTGCTCAATCCTCCACTGACCGCCCGCCCGCGCGGTCGCTCGTCAGCACATCGTGATGCCGCCGCCCACACTGATGTTCTGGCCCGTGATATACGAGGACGCCGACGATGCCAGAAAAAGGACGACCGTCGCCACCTCCTCGGGCCGCCCCACGCGCCTCATCGGCACCAGCGAGATCAGCTTCTCGCGCCGTCGCGCCGCCACGCGCTCGTCGCCCGCAGCTTGCTCGAGCGTCATGTCGGTGTCGATCGGACCCGGTGAGACGCAGTTCACGCGTATTCCGTACCGACTTACCTCGCGGGCCAGGCTCTTGCTGAACGCCACAACCCCGCCCTTCGCCGCCGAATACGCCGCGGAGCCCGCGCCACCCACCACGCCATTCTCCGACGCGATGTTGATGATCGTTCCTCCCGTCCGTTTCAACCAGGGAAGCACCTCCTTGCAGACGCGGAAGGTGCCGAGGAGGTTCACGTCGACCACCCGGCTCCAGAGGTCGGGAGTCGAGTCCTCAAACGGGCACAACTGATTCCAGCCGGCGTTGTTGACCACCACGTCCAGCCGGGGGGCGACTCGTGCGAGGTCGCGAAACGCACCCCGTACCGCCTCGTCGTCGGTCACGTCTACGGTCAGGAGCCGGCTCCGTAGCCCGTCGGCATTCAACCGTGTGCAGAGCGCGCGTCCCCTCCCCGGATCGCGGCAGGCGGCGACCACCTCATAACCGGCCTGCCCCAATGTGCGACAAATGACCGCGCCGATCCCTCCGGTTGCCCCCGTGACCAGCGCTACCTGCGAAGCTGCCGCGTGTTCTGTCATGATCCTCCTCGCCCACGCTCGGGCATGGCCTCCGAGGCGGCGGCCCTGCCGCCGAGGAACGCCGCCACGACGCGTGGTTCGCCCAACACTTCCTGGGGTGGACCTTCGGCGATCTTCTGCCCTGCGTTCAACACCAGGATCCGCTGACACAGAAGATTCACCAGCGCCATGTCATGCTCGATGACGACTTGCGTCGCCTCGTACTCGTCCCGAATCCGCAACAGCATGCGGCCGACATGACCCCGCTCGTCGGAGCTCAGGCCCGCGGCGGGCTCATCGAGCAGCAGCAGCCGAGGCTCCATGGCGAGGGCACGGGCCAGGTCCGCAAGTTTCGCGAGACCGTACGGAAGCTCGCCGATCTTGGTCTTCGCGACATTACGCAGGCCCACCAGGTCCAGCGCGCCGTGGGCCGCTCTGCGTTGCCGCGCCTCGTCGCCTGTCAGGAACGGAATCCCGAGGGCGCAGACGAAGGTGCTCGACCGGATGCGCGTGTGCCGACCGAGCATCACGAAGTCCAGCACCGACACATCGCGGAAAGCCGCCATGTTCTGAAAGGTACGTGCCACTCCCAGGCGAGCAACCTCATGCGGCCGCCAGCGGTCGACACATTCGCCGAGGGCTGACACGCTCCCGCCCGTCTGCCGGTACGTGCGGCTGATGCAGTTGAGCAGGCTCGTCTTCCCCGCGCCGTTCGGACCCACGATCCCGTAGCGCTCGCCGCGGGCCACCGCGAAACTGACGTCACGCAGCACGGCCATGCCGCCGAACTGCAGCTCCAGGTGCGCCACGGCGACCGCAAGACCCGAGGCCGAGCTCATGCCGATTCCTCCGCCTGCACACTCAGCGGTCTGCCGTCGTCTCCGTGACGCCCGCCGTTCGCGCCGAGTCCGCCGATGGCCACTCCCAGGTAGGTCCGAGCGATCTCCCCTTGATGTCGCAGCTCCTCCGCGGTGCCGGCGGCGACCAGCCGCCCCCCGTCGAGGATGTAGAGGCGCTCGGCCAGCTCGGCGGCCAGCGCCGGGTTCTGCTCGACCACGAGCACCGTGAGCCCGCCGGCATTGATCTGGCGCAGCGAGTCGGCCAACGACGCGACCACGCCGGGGGACAGCCCCTGCGATAGCTCATCAACCAAGAGCAACCGCGGTCGCCCCATCAGCGCCGACGCGAGCGCAACCATCTGCCGCTCACCACCGCTCAGGTAGCCGGCGAGCCGCTCGAGATGTTGCTCGACCAGCGGGAAGACCGCCAGCACCTGCTCCATCGAGGTACGGAACTCGCCTTTCGAGAGCCTCCTCCCGGCGAGGCGCAGGTTCTCGGCCACCGTCAGCTCGGTAAAGACCTTGTCCCGTTCGGGAACCATCGCCACGCCCAACCGCGCCATGCGCGCCACCGGTAGGCCATTGACTCGCCTTCCGTCCAGCCGCACCTCGCCGCTCTTGACGGCCCCGCTCTCGCGCGGCAAGAACCCCGCGATCCCGCGCAGGGTGGACGTCTTGCCCGCGCCGTTCGGCCCGACGATCGCGGCCATCTCCCCCGGCCCTACCGTGAGCGAGACCCCGTTCACCCCCGTGGCCACGTGGTGGTACACGACCGTCAGCTCGCGCACCTGCAGGCCCGCCCCCGCGGTCACCATCGCAACTCCCGCCTGCGAGCGTTCACCTTGGCCTCAGATGACCCCCTGTTTCGCCGCGCTCCCCGGACTCGCGCCACGCGCACGGCGCGCTGCCGAGACGACACGTGCGGGCAACCCAACGAGACCGCGCGGCTCGAACATCAGGAAGACCAGCACGAGCAGGGCGTACGTGCTCGCATTGATGAACGGCAGGTTGCGCTGGACAAAGCTGCCCGCCGCCGCGCCCGCGAACCACGAGTTCGCCGCGTTCGTGATTAGGAACGGCAAGACGGTGACGATGGCCGCGCCGATGATCGACCCAACGATCGACGCCAGCCCGCCGATGATGATCATCGCCACGTAGGCGACCGCCAGGTCGAGCGTGTATGCTTCGTAGCTCACGTGCTTCGTGTACGCGGCTGCCAGCGCCCCAGCGACCCCGACGAAGCCTGAGCTGATGACGAATGCCAGCAGCTTGTAGCGAGTCACGTCGACGCCGATGACGGCCGCTTCCACGTCGTGCTCACGGATGGCAATCCATGCCCGCCCAGGCTTGCTCCGAACGAGGCTCCACGCGACGTATGTCGCCATCGCCAGCACGACCACCAGCAGGACATACCACGCGCGGTCCGAGTCCAGGTGCATCGGGCCGAGGGCCGTGGCGCCGAGCGTGTAGCCCGCGATCGCCCCGCTTTGTGTCTGGTACTTCTCGAACGCGAACGCCACGATGAACTGCAGCGCGAGCGTGCTGAGAACAAGGTAGAGGCCACGAAGGCGCAACGACGGGAAGCCGACGACGAAGCCCGCGGCGGCCGTAGCGAGCGCCGCGGCCGCCACTCCCAGGATGAACCCGGCCCGTGCCATCACCGCTACCGCTGTGTAGGCGCCAATGGCGAGAAAGGCCGCGTTCCCGACGGACACCTGACCCGTGTAGCCGGTCAACAGGTTGAGGCCGAGCGCGGCCACCGCCGCGAGGATCGCAAGGTTCGCGACGTAGATGTCATAGCTCGACGCGCGAAACAGGACCGCGAGCGCCACCACGACGAGCACCACAAGCGCCCCCCTGGTCCACCGGCGGTCGCGCGGCGCCCGCCGCGCCCACACTCCCAGCCTGTCCCGCCACCTCATACGCGGCCGCTCACACTCTTACCAGCTCTTTTCGGCCGAACAGCCCGTGCGGACGCACCAGCAGCACCACCAGCAGGACCAAGTAGGCCGTCACGTCGGTCCAGTCGCCGCCGAGGTAGGTGGCAGCCAGATTCTGCCCGACCGCCAGCAGCACCGCGCCCACCATCGCACCGGGCAGGCTGTCCAGACCGCCCACGACGACCGCCGGGAAGGCCGCAAAGCCCAATCCGGTGATGGACGGGGTGAGCGTCGCCCGGAGACCGTAGGCGGTACCCGCGACGCTGGCGGCGAACACCGCGAACGCCCAGCTCACACCTGCGGTCAACGCCACATTCACCCCCCGATAGCTCGCCAGCAACGGGTTTTCTGCCGCCGCGCGCATCGCGATCCCGGAAGTCGTGAACCGGATGAGACACCAAAACCCCGCGATGACCACCACCGCCGTCGCGATCGTGACGAGGTCCAGCTCGCTCGTCACGATCCCACCGGGCAAGTGGATGCCGGCTTGGCTCAGAGGTGATGCCAGCGTGTGAGGTTGAGTTCCCCAGACCATGGGTACGATTGCCACGATCAGCGCACCGATGATGATCGTGATCATGATCAGGATGATCGGCCCCTCACCGGCCAACGGCGACAGGAAGACAAGGTAGAGAACCGCGCCAATGGCCACGGACACCACCCCCAGCGCCGCGAGCGTCCACAGGAAATCGCGGTGCAGCAGCACCGACAACGCATAGAAGAGGTACGCTCCCAACAGGGCCAGGTGTCCCTGAGCGAAGTTCAAGACCTTGCTGGACCGGTACACCATGACGAAACCCGCGCCGATCAGGGCGTACAGGCTCGCCAGGACGAGGGAACCAGCCAACGCTTCCGGGAGCGCCGCCATCTGCCTCTTCGCCTCACTTCTGCCCAACCGGTAGGAGCTCTGAGGCAGCCACCGGCTTGCTGCTCTGCGTATCCCACTTGTAGATGCGCGCATCCTGAATGCCCGCGTGGTCAGTGTTGCTGTACAGCAGCGGCGCCACGGCCACCCCACCGGTGTCGACCGCGCCCAGACTGTTCATCACGTTCTCCAGCTTGGCGCTCGAGCAGGGGAAGCCGCAGCTCTTCAGCGCACCGACGAGCACGACCGCCTGCATGTAGCCGTTGATCAGGAAGGGAGTGTTCGGATCCACGCCGGCGGCCTTCGTTGCCGCACCGAACGTCGCGATCCCGGAGCCGCTGTCGGTCGCGAATCCGTACGGCCGAAGCACATAGAAGTTCGGATCGTGCAGCTTCTGGAGCGTGGTGTACCCGCTGCCGCCGTCGTAGTTGACGACCGGCACGTTCAGCCCCTGCTGCCGCAGCCCGCTGACCGCGAGAACAGCCTGAGGATCCACCAACGACATGAGCACAAAATCGGGCTTGGCACGCGCAATGGCCGCCACCGGAGCGCTCAGGTCCGTGGCGGTCAGTTGCACCACCTGGTCGGCCACCAGGTCCCACCCCTTCGCCTTGACGAGCTGCTGGGCCGCCTGCCGGAACTGGGCGTCGACGGCCGAGACGTAGGTGAAGAGCGCCACCTTGGGATGAGCCACGTTGGACAACTGCCCGGACGCGAACGACACCTCGGGAGCCGCCTCGTCGGCGATGCTCATGTCTCCACCGAACAACACCGGCTTCACCGGGTGCAGCATGTCTCCCGTCAGCGACTGAGCGATGATCGGCATGTTGTCCTGCTGCAACGACGGCAGCGCGGCCTCGATGACGTTGCTGAGACCCCAGCCGAGAATCACGACCGCATGTTGCCCGACGAGCTGCTTGACATTGGCGATGCCCGTGTTCGGGTCGGAGCGGTCGTCGAGCGCGACGTACTTGATCGGGTGTCCGTTGACTCCGCCCTGCTGATTGACGTAGCTCAGGTAGGCGCGGAGGCCGTCGCGAAGCGCCGTCCCTTCAAACGCGATCGGCCCCGAAAGGTCGCTCGTCGACCCGACAACGTACGGTTCGCCCGCTGCCGCTGTCCCCGCCTGGGTAGAGGAGGCCGGAGTAGCCGTGCTGGTGGATTTGCTCGAGCCGCACGCCGCCCCCGTGAGGACCACGAGGGCGGCGATCCCGGCGACCGCCCTTGACAGCAATACCCGCGTGCGCATGTTCCTGTTCCTCCCTACTCGGGGCTCCGAGGAGCCCGCATCTCTCCTGGTTACGACGCTCGCCAGGCCCGGCCCCGCGGCACGAGCGGCCCACGCTTCCCTTCCGACCCGCAACTCCGCTCCGGGCGCACGGCATCGGCCGACCCGTGAGGTCGCGCGCCGACCGTCGGCCCGCTCACTTCGGCTGCAACGCCTGCGCCTGAGCACACGTCAACATGATGTTCGATGGTTGCGCCACATAGAGGTTGGTGATCGTATCGAAGCCGTAGCTGGCGTTCGGTGCCAGCACGCCGACGTACATCGGCAGCTCGGCCTGGTGGTCGCACGCGCGGAGCGTGATGTTCCCCACGATGGTCGGGACCGTGGCGCCGCTCAGCGCGTCGGCAACCTTCGTGCCGTCGAAGGTGCCCGCCTTCTTGACGCCCTCCGCCCATGTCTGCACAGACACGTACGCGGTCACCGACTCATCGGCGGGCCAATCGCCGTATTTGGCGTGGTAGGCCTGCGCGAACGCCTTGATCTGCGGCGTGTCGATGGCATAGAACGGGGCATGTTGGTAGTCGACCGCGCCGGCGGGACCGGGCGTCCCAAACGCCTCTAGCGGGGTAGTGTCGTAGGGGGCCACAACCTTCACCTTGTCGAAGAGCCCGAACCCCTGCGCCTGCTTGGTGAAGGCGAGCATTTCACCAGCATAGAACGGAGCGAAGACCACTTGCGGATTCGCCCCGAGGACGGCAGAGATATATGGCTCGAAGTTGGTCCCGCCGAACCTGGTCCATTCCTGCTTCACAATCTGGAGGTCCGGTTTGCACTTCTTCAGCACGGCGAGGAAGCCCTCGACCTTGGAATGGCCGAAGTTGATGTCATCCGCGATCGTCGCATACCTGGTGTACGGTTGCTGGCACATGTAGGCGCCGATCGCATTGCCCTCCATGACTGTGTTGGGAATCATCTCGAACATATACTTAGTGAAATTCGTCGTCGTCACCGAGATGTCTGTGCCCGCCGCCGAAAAGAGGGGAACCTTGTACTGAGTCACAAGGGACTCGAGGGCCGCAGTCACGTTGCTGGTCGCCGGACCGAAGATCGCCACCGCGTGCTCGTCTGTGATCATGTGGCGGACGTTTGTCGTGCCGGCGGACGGTTGCGAGGCGTCGTCCGCACTGACCAGCTTGACCTCCTTGCCTAGCAGCCCACCCTGGGCGTTGAGGTCTTCGACCGCGAGCTGATAGCCCTGGAATTCCGGTTGGCCCAGGCCAACGTACACACCGGTCAAAGCGGTGGATGCGCCCACGGTAATGGTTCCGCTCAACTTCGCGCTTGGCGTGCCCGTCACCCCTGTGCTGGTGACCTGGGGCGTCGCCGTGCTCGTGGAGGAACTCTTGCACGCCGCCGCACCCACGACGAGCGCTGCCAGCAGCAGCGCCAGCCACCTCGATCGCGTCCCGTTCATGGCCTCTCCCCCAAGTCAGATTTCCCCAGTTGGCTCGCATCGTTCCGCCGAATCAGCCGCTCAGCGTCTCGAGCGATCAGGACCACACAACCGCTGCAAGCAGCCATTACGACGACGACCCCGTATCCCGCACCGCGGCGGAGGTCATGTTTGTGGGGCCGAAAGTCGAGCAGACGGTGATCTGGTATGGCTCGTCGCCGCCGCCGACCACCAGCGCGATATCGTCCGGCCCGGCCGTCACCGAAACGGGACTGCCCTCGCGTAGCTCGCTGTGAACCCGTGTCATCCCGGCGAAGCGCTCCTGCGGTACCTTGGCGTGCTCGTAGAGCCACTCCTTCACTCGCCGTTTGTCGAAGCCCTGATTGTGCAGCAGCCTGGCGTGCCCGTAGCTCATGATCACCAGCAGGGTTCCACTCTCGAACAAGGCGGCGTTGGCTATACCCTGTGCCAGCGCATCGGCGACCGTCCGGAGCACCCTCTCCGCCTTCTTGTAGTCCGCTATGACGCCAGCATTCGCGTTTACACCGACGCAGGTAACCACGCTGGTGTTGGCGGGAAAGCCCAACTCCACATGCAATGGGGACCACGGGCTGCGCTCCTCGTCCTCGCCGAAGCAGAACGTGTACTTCCCCGGCATCCCCTGGAGCGCCATGTCGACGGTCCCTGGCGCCGCACCGCCGATGTTGATCATGCAGAGCCGGACCGCCCGGCCGATGGTGGCGTTCGCCCGCCAGCCAGGGCCAAGAAGGCCCCGACCGCAGTTGATCCCGATCTGGTGGCGCACCGGCCCGTTGACGATCACGGCCGGGCCGACCGGGTTGGTCGTCGTTTGAACGCCGTGGAGGTTAAACGGGGGCATGGCCAGCGCCTCGATGGCGGCGAGGAGCACCGGCAGGTAGCTCGGCAAGCAGCCGGCCATGACGGCGTTGATGGCCACCTTCTCCACCGTCGCGGCTCCCCCGACCGGGTCGAGGTGCGCGATCAGCTCGCCGGCGGGACGGCCGCTTGCCGCCACCATGGCGGCGACGCGGTCCTCCGTCGGGGGTATCAGCGGCAGACCATCGCCCCACCCTCGCGCCAACGCGTACTCGTACCACTCCTCCAGCGAATCCGGAGCTTCTCGAACGGTACTCATCACGCCGCACCCGGCCTCCTCACGCCTCCAGCGCTCGTGGAACGCTGACCTTGGCCACGATCTCGTCGATCGCCGTCTGCAGCACGGCGCGCGACTGCGCGTCGTCGCCGAACGCGGTCACCTGTGTTGGCGGCAGCACGATCATCGGCGTACTGCTGGCGCCCTTGGCCTTGAACGTCACCTTCGCCAGGTTGACGAACTGCTCGGTGACGAGCACGATTGCGGGGACTCCCCGCCGGATGAGCTCAATCGTGTCGTGGACACTCCACGCGGTGCAGGACCCTCAGTTGGCCAGGCCAACGATGGCAACGTCCGCGTTCTCCGCCACGTCGGCGAGCACCGATTCCGGTGCGGCCGTCGAGAGCGGGATCCCGTGCTCCAGGATGCGCGCGACACCGTGGTCATCGACGAGGGTGGCCCGGATCACATCGGCCAATCCATTCATGCTCTGCCAGCCATTGTTGAGGATTGCCACCGCCTTGCCCTGTAAGGGTTGCGGGGCGAACTCGGTGCTCACTTGAGTCGCCTGAAACGCTTCTGCCGTCGGATCTAGGACTAACACGGTTCCCTCCCATGGGTGCTTGGACCTGGATGCCGTGGCTACGCACCTCTTGTCATCCTTCGTTCCTCCCTGCGCTCTCCTTATGAAAGTCGCTGAACGCCCGACCAGGATCATGATGAGCCGTGAGGTCGTGCGCCGGCCGAGTGTCGCACACGACCCGCCAGCCGCGCCTCCCGGCGTCTCTCCTCGTTCACGTGAACACTCCCGCCGCGGCGTATCGGGCAAGCTCCGCTTCGCCGATCCCAAGGAAATCGCGCAGGACGTGCTCGGTATCCTCCCCCAGGCGCGCGGCCCGCCGCCCGACCTCAGCCGGGGTCGCGCTGAGACGGAAGCACGAGGTGTGGCAGAGATAGCCCCCGAGGACCGGGTGCTCCAGCCGCCGAAAGTGCTCGCGATGAAGAAGCTGGGCATCCTCCAGCAGCTCGGCCGGGCTCAGCACCTCCTCGCAGACGACGCCGTGCTTCCGAAGCGCCGCGCAGACTTCTGCCCGAGGCCGCGCGGAGGTCCACGCCGCGATCCCGTCGTCGATCGCCCCCTCGCGACCCCGGCGACCGGCCACCGTGCCGAGCGATGGGTCCTGCGACCAGTCGGCGCGACCCGTTCCCC
>JAJYLG010000042.1 GCA_021787985.1 Chloroflexota bacterium | reverse complement strand
GCGAGGTCCGGCGCCGCACCCGCCCGATGGGCTGCTTCCAGAACATGGACAGCGCCGAGCGGGTGATGTACGCCATCGCCACCCGGCTCAACGCAAAATGGGAGGCCCGCCCGCTCCCTCACTTCAAAAGTCCACACTCATCTTGACGTTACCGATCAAGGCTCGCCGCACGCGGCCGCCGTCCGGCCACCGCTGGCGCGATCGCGCCATCTCGGAAGGCATGATCTCGGCTGCTCGAGCGGTGCTTTGTCGAGCTGCTGAGGGCAGCGGCCCGTGCGCTCGCGTCGCAAGGTGAGATGCGCCGCTACCCGCGGTCGCTGCCGGCGTGCACTTCTTGCGGGGCGCGCGAGACCGAGAACACCGCCTTGATCCCCTCGAGCTTGTTCAGCAGCCGCGAGAGCTGCTCGATGCCGGTGGTCTCGAGCGTCAGGTACACGGTCGTCGTGTGGTCACCGTGCTCCTGCGTGCGGACGCCGGTCATGTTCACCTTTTCCTCGGCGACCAGCGTGCTCACGTCGCGCAGCAGCCCAACGCGGTCCCACGCTTCGATGCGAACCGAGACCGGGTAGAGCGACGACTGCCGCCCCCACTGGACCTCCACCAGCCGCTCCGGCTCGTCCTCGTACAGCACATTGTGGCAGTCGGCGCGGTGGACCGTGACGCCGCGGGAGCGCGTGACGTAGCCGACGATCGAATCGCCGGGAACGGGGTTGCAGCAGCGGGCGAGCTGGGTCAGCAGGTCGCCGGAGCCGAGGACCTGGATGTTCGCGGTGAAGGACCCGCCGGAAGGCCGGCCGTCGCGCGGCGCCGCGGGCGCCGCCGGCTCGGCGATCAGCGACGCCAGCCGCACGGAGAGCTGGTGGGCGTTGACGCCGCCATAGCCGAGCGCCGCGTAGAAGTCGTCCGCGTTCTCGTACTTGAACAGCGCCAGCACGTCGTCGAGCCGGCGAGCGAGCTCGATGCCGAGCTTGCGCGCCTCGCGATCGAGGAGCTCGCGGCCCTTCTCGATGTTCTCGGCCCGCTCCGCCTTGCGGAACCACTGGCGCATCTTCTCCCGGGCGTGGCTCGTGCGGACGTAGCCCAGGTTGGGATTCAGCCAGTCGCGCGATGGCCCCCGGCTGGTCTTCGAGGTCATGATCTCGACGATGTCGCCGTTGCGGAGCTGGTAGGTGAGCGAGACCAGTCGGCCATTGACCTTCGCCCCGACGCAGCGGTGCCCGAGATCGGTGTGGATGCGGTAGGCGAAGTCGATCGGTGTCGAGCCGGCCGGCAGGTCGTGCACGTCACCCTGGGGCGTGTACACGAACACCTGGTCGCGGAAGATATCGGTCTTGACCGACTCGATGAACTCCTCCGCCCCCGAGACTTCTCGCTGCCACTCCAAGAGCTGGCGCAGCCAGTTGAGCCGCTCCTCGTAGCGCGAGTCCCGCTTGGCGCCGCCCTCCTTGTAGCGCCAGTGGGCGGCGATGCCGTACTCGGCGACGCGGTGCATCTCGTACGTCCGGATCTGCACCTCCAGCGGCTTCGCGCCCAGGCAGACGACCGTCGTGTGCAGCGACTGGTACATCGACTCCTTCGGGTTGGCGATGTAGTCGTCGAACGACCCGGGCAGCGGATGCCACAGGCTGTGCGTCACCCCAAGCGCGTTGTAGCAGTCGGCCACCGTCTCGACGAGGACACGCAGCGCCAGCAGGTCGTGGATGTCATTGAACGTCTTCCCCTGCTGGGCGTACTTCTCCATCTTCCGGTAGATGGAGTGGATATGCTTCGGCCGTCCGCTGATCTCGGCCTTGATGTCGTGCCGCGCGAGCTCCTCGGACAGGATCCTTTCCACCTGGGCGATGTACCGTTCCCGCGTCTGCCGCTTGGCGGCGACCAGGCTGGCGATCTCGCGGTACTTCTCCGGTTGCAGATGGCGGAAGGAGAGGTCCTCCAGCTCCCACTTGATCTGCCAGATGCCCAGGCGGCTCGCCAGCGGCGCGTAGATCTCCATCGTCTCGGCGGCGATACGGAGCTGCTTGTGGCTCGGCAGCGCGTCGAGGGTTCGCATGTTGTGCAGGCGGTCGGCCAGCTTGATGATGACCACCCTCACATCCTCGGCCATGGCGAGGAACATCTTGCGCAGGTTCTCGGCCTGCGCCTGGTCGGCCGAGGTGCGGGCCTCACCCTGCTGCTTCCACTCGATGCGGCTCAGCTTGGTCGTGCCTTCGACCAGCCGGGCCACCTCCGCGCCGAACTCGCGCTCGATGTCGGCGAGAGGAACCCCGCAGTCCTCGACCACGTCATGGAGCAGCGCGGCCGCGATGGCGGCCGCGTCGAGCTGGAGCGTAGCGACCGTGTAGGCCGCGTGCAGAGGATGCTGGATGTACGGCTCGCCGGACGCGCGCAACTGCCCGTCGTGCGCGCGCTCCGCGCAACGATAGGCGCGTTCGATAAGCGCTACCTTGTCGGGCGGAAGGTACTCCGCCGACTTCTCCAGCAGTTCAGCGATTCCCAAGCGACGTCGCCCGCTTCGAAGCTTTCCCGCTTCGTGCTCCCATTCTACGCTCCCGAGAATGCGATACCGCTGTGCGGCCCGCGCTGGCGGCAGGTGGCGCCGCCCGCCTATGCTGAGGGCAGACCAATGGCACGCAAGTTCACCACCCCACGGGGCACGGTCGACATCCTGCCCGAGGAGCAGCCGTACTGGCGGCAGGTGCTGCGCGTCGCCGAGCAGACGGCGCTCGCCTTCGGCTATCGGCGCATCGACACGCCCGTCTTCGAGCAGGCCGACCTCTTCGTCCACGGCACCGGCGAAGCGACCGACATCGTGCAGCGCGAGATGTACATCTTCCAGGATCGCAGCGGCGAGATGCTCGCCCTGCGGCCGGAGGGCACGCCCAACGTCTGCCGCGCATACCTCCAGCACGGCATGGCCAGCCGCCCGCAGCCCGTGAAGCTGTATTACGTCGCGCCCGCATTCCGCTACGAGCGTCCCCAGGCCGGCCGCCTGCGCCAGCACACTCAGTTCGGCTGCGAGGCGATCGGATCGAGTGACCCCGCGCTCGACGCGGAAGCCATCGAGCTTCTCTGGCGGATGTACGAGGCGCTCGGGCTGGACGACCTGTACGTGCTGCTCAACTCTATCGGCGACCAGAGCTGCCGTCCGGCGTACGTCGCGCGCCTGCGCGTCTACTACGAGCTCCACTTGGCCGAGGTCTGCGATGACTGCCGCCGCCGGTATGACCAGAACCCGCTGCGCCTGCTCGATTGCAAGAACGGGCAGTGCCAACCGGTGATCGCCGGCGCGCCGGCGATCACCGACGCCCTCTGCGAGCCGTGCGCCGCGCACTTCGCGTCTGTCCAGGCCTACCTGGATGCGGCGGGGGTGGCGTGGCAGCTCACGCCGCGGCTGGTGCGCGGGCTGGATTACTACACGCGCACGGTGTTCGAGATCGTTCCGGGTGACGCCGGCTCGCAAGGCACGATCGGATCGGGCGGACGATACGACGGGTTGATGGAGGTCTTGGGCGGCCCTCCGACGCCCGGCATCGGCTTCGCCACGGGGATCGAGCGGATCATCCTGAACCTGAGGAAGCGTGTGGTCGAGGTCGGGCCCGACCCGCTGCTCCGAGTCGTGGTGGCGGCGGTGGGGGAGGGTCCCCGAGTCGCCGCCGTGGCGCTCGTCTCGCGGCTGCGCCGGGCGGGGGTGCAGGCGGTGGTCGGTGACGGCACTCGCAGCCTGAAGGCCCAGCTTCGCCAAGCGGAGGGCCTGGCGCCGCAGTACGTGGTCATCGTCGGCGACGAGGAGCTGCGCCGCGGTCGGCTCCAGGTTCGCGAGCGCGCCACCTGGAACGAGGAACGACTGACCGAGGGAGAGCTGCTCGCGCGGCTCAGCGACTAGCGGCCTCAGCGCCCGGTGAGAAACGCCCGCAGCGCGGCGTTGCTTTCCTCCGGCCGCTCTTCCAGCAGCAGGTGCCCCGCATTCTCGACCATGACCACCGAGACGTTCGGCAGCTCTCGCCGTAACGTCTCCAGCGCGGTACGCGGCACGGCGCGGTCGTCCGCCCCCCAGAGCACGAGCGTGGGGTGAGCGATTCGAGCGAGATCGATCGGGCGGTCCCGGCCGGCGTCGCGCAAGGTGCGGTAGAGCGCCAGGGCCGAGCCACGGATGCGGAGCGGCGCCGTGTACAGGTCGCGCAGCTCCGGCGTGAGGAGCTCGGGAGCGTGGACCGCGGCGCGAAGCGAGCGCGGCACGCCGACACCCATGACGAGCGGCAGGAAGGGACGCGCGAGGGGCAGGAGCTTCGCCGCCCGCCGCGGCCGCCAGTCCCAGGGAACCGTCGCTACCAGCACCAAACGATCGACCCGCTTCGGCCGCCATGCCGCGACCCGCAGCGCGATGGCGCCTCCCATCGAATGGCCCACCAGCGACGCGCGTTCGATGCCGAGACGATCCATGAACGCGACCACCAGCCGCGCCTGCGCGGCCTGGGAGTAGCTCCCGGTGGTCGGTCGCTCGGAGTAGCCAAACCCCTTCAGGTCGAGCGCAACGGCGCGGTGGCCGCGCGCCAGCGCGGGCATGGTGGCATGGAAGTTGTAGGTATGGCCGCCGAAGCCGTGGATGAGGAGCACGGGCGGCCCGCTCCCCTGTTCGACGAAGTGGAGCCCTACTCCCTGGACGTAAACGATCCGGCCGGGCCGCCCCACCCTCGCCCAGTCGACCTCCTCGCGCAATCCCGCGAGGCGACGCGCAGCCATCAGCCCACCCAGGCTGCCGCCAGCAACCACGATCGCTTTCCGTACGTCCACCGCTCGCCCCTGCGCGGTGTCTCGCGCCGCCGCGAGCCCACCGCTCACGCCAGCTCCTGAGTCCAGGATACTTCGGCCACCAGCGGCACACTGCGCTGGCCGTCGGCCCCCCCACCCTGCCGCCTGTCTCCAACCGGGGCGCCCGGGCACACGCCGGCTGCCGCCCCTTGGTAAACTGGAAACGGAGGGATGTGCAGGTGCTGCGACCCCCGCCAGGCGGGGGTCGTGTTGCGCAGAGGATATGAAGACGAAGCTGGAAGCGCTGAAGCGCCGCCACACCGAGCTGACCGCGGAGATGGCTCGGCCCGAGGTCGTTGCCGACT
The DNA here is from genome assembly GCA_021787985.1 of Chloroflexota bacterium. Lineage (GTDB taxonomy): Bacteria > Chloroflexota > Dehalococcoidia > DSGV01 > DSGV01 > JAJYLG01. The sequence continues at coordinate 23,601 of JAJYLG010000042.1, read as the reverse complement.
ACTCGCGCCTGCAGGAGCTGAACCGCGAGCGGACACGGCTCGATGAGATCGTGGCCCTGTACGCCACCCTGCAGGAGGCGGAGCGGCAACGCGACGGCGCGCTCGAGTTGCGTGACTCCGACGACCTCGAGATGCGCGCCCTGGCGGCAGACGAGCTTCGCTCGCTCGAGGAGCGCATCGCCGGGCTGGAGCAGCAGGTCCGCATGGCGCTGCTGCCGCGGGACCCACGCGACGAGCGCGACGTGATCGTCGAGGTCCGGGCGGCGGTCGGCGGCGAGGAGGCGGCGTTGTGGGCGGCCGACCTGGCGCGGATGTACACGCGCTACGCCGAGCGCCACGGCTGGCAGGTGGACGTGCTGTCCGCCGCGCCGAGTGAAGGCGGCGGCTTCAAGGAGATCATCGTCGAAGTGTGCGGCCGCGGGGCGTACAGCCGGCTCAAGTTCGAGTCCGGCCCGCATCGCGTCCAGCGCGTGCCCGTCACCGAGGCCCAGGGCCGGCTCCACACCAGCATCGCGACCGTGGCGGTGCTGCCTGAGGCTCAAGAGGTGGAGGTCGGCATCGAGGAGAAGGACCTGCGGGTGGATATCTTCCACTCGGGTGGCGCCGGCGGCCAGAACGTCAACAAGGTGGCGACCGCCGTCCGCATTACGCATCTGCCGACCGGCATCGTGGTCGTCTGCCAGGACGAGCGTTCGCAGCTCAAGAACCGCCAGAAGGCAATGCAGGTGCTGCGCTCGCGGCTGTACGAGACGGAGCAGCGCAAGCTACAGGAGGAGGTCGACCAGACACGGCGGCAGCAGGTGGGCAGCGGTGAACGCGCGGAGAAGATCCGCACCTACAACTTCCCGCAGGACCGGGTCACCGACCGCCGAATCGGCCTGACGGTCCACAATCTCGAGGGCGTGCTGGACGGCGACCTGGACACGATCATCGACGCCCTCGTCCTCGACGCGCAGGCCCGCCAGCTCCAGGGTGTCGGCGTGTGAGGCTGCGCGAGGCGCTGACGGACTTCACGACGCGCCTTCGGGCCGCGCGCATCGACGAAGCGCCGCTCGAGGCCGAGGTCCTGCTGCGCCATGCGCTGGGCATCGACCGGCGCTGCTACGTGCTCCGGCTCGGCGAAGAGGTTACGCCCGACGACTTGGAGTACGCGCGCGCGCTCCTCGCTCGCCGTCTGCGCCACGAGCCGCTCGCCTACGTCACTGGTCAGCGCGAGTTCTACGGGCTGCTCTTCACCGTCACCCCCGACGTCCTCATCCCCCGGCCCGAGACGGAGCTGCTGGTGGAGCGGGCGCTCGCGCACGTCACCGCGTGGGTCGGATCGCGCCCGCCGCTCGTTGCCGACATCGGCACCGGCAGCGGCTGCGTCGCGATCGCCATCGCCCGCTCGACGGCCCACGCACGCATCATCGGCACGGACGTCTCTCAGGGCGCCCTGGCGATCGCGCAGCTCAATGCGCGACAGCTCCGGGTGGCCGGCCGGCTGGAGTGGCTCCAGGGCGACCTGCTAGCGCCGCTGCCCGAGCCGCCCGACATCGTGACGGCGAACCTGCCCTACATCCCGAGCGGGGAGATCACGGAGCTTCAGCCGGAGATCCGCGCGTTCGAGCCGATCCAGGCGCTGTGCGCCGGCGAGGACGGTCTCGCCCTCATCCGCCGCCTGCTCGAACAGGCGGAGCTCCGGCTCACGCGGGGCGCGGTGCTCCTGATCGAGGTGGCGGCTGGCCAGGCGCCCGCCGTCGCCGACCTGGCGCGCGACCTACTCCCCGGCGCGGAGATCGTCATCCACCGCGACCTGGCGGGGACCGGGCGTTGCGTCGAGGTGGTCAGGTGAACGGCGCATCGCGCTACCGCGCCGTCGCGCTCGACATCGACGGCACCATCGTGCAGGGCGGGGAGACGTACGCCGTCGACCACGAGCTGGCGGCGCTGCTGCGCGAGCTAACGGACGACGGCGTGCACCTGGCGCTGGCGACCGGACGGATGTATCCAGGCGCGCGTCTCGGGACCTGCATCAGGGGAAGTAGTATCCATACGTATACGAGCGGTTGCCCCAGTTGACGGCGTCCGGGCAGTTGCGGTGCACGCCGTAGTAGCACACGTCGCCGCCGCCGTTGTTGCAATCACAGCTCGCCGAGTTGGAAGGATCCGTGTCGTAGCGACCGAAATAGATGTCTGCCCAGTAGGACCCAAGCGCGCAAGAGAAGTCACCCACGTCCTCCAGAGTGAATCCACCCCACAACACCGGGGTGCCGCTCTGGTCGTAGAGAGTTACGGAGGTGGTGGGCGAAGTCGGGTAGATGAACGTGTCGAACGGCCAGGACGCCGCCGGGTCGGTGGGGCAGCGTGTCGATGAGTGGTTAGCGAAGTGGCCCTGGACGACTTCAACGCCCGCAGCGCCCTGCAAGTTGCCGTACGCATAGCCAGTCCACGGTCCCGACACGGCACTGGCACTCGATACGACCGCGAACGCGACGCCCGCTGCTACAGCAACGACGAGAACCCTGTGACGCGCGTGATCTAGAACCCCTGCCACGACAAGCCTCTCTCGGCGACAGCCACGACGCTGGTGGGTGCGAGGAAGGCCAGAACCGTCACCATCCGGACGCCCTTCCCCACCGGACCGGTATCAGTCCATGTCTGCCCCCCATCCGCCGACCTGAGCACCCGGCCATTCGCGGTGCCGGCCAGCGCGAGCTGGCTCTTCGAGAAGTCAGGAGCAATGGCGAGGCTGGTCGCCGTTTGGTGAACGCTCTCGGCCCATGTCGCCCCGCCGTCACGGGAGAGCATCACGCCGGCAGGGCTTTCCGCCAATGCGATGCCACCAGGGCCGAACTCACCGGCTACCCGCAGCGTTCCAGCGGGAACGCTGACCATGCGAACTTCGAGCCCCGTGATGATGTGGGGCGAGCCAGTCGGCCCGTCCGGGAGCGCGACGACACTCCCGCCGTAGGTTGGTGAGAGACGGTAGACGTCGCCGGCCAGCTTTCGCCACGTCTTCAGGTCCTGCGAGGCGTAGAGCCCGGTCCCCGATCCGCTGACGACACTGACTACCACTCCCCACGTGCTGCCAAACTGAGTCGGGGCGAGCCATTGGGGAGTCCCCGCGGGCAGGCCCCTCGCGCGCTCCCAGGACGCCGCGCCGTCGAACGAGAGCCACAAGCCAGCATCGGTGCTCACTGCCAGCGGCCCGTTGGGCACCACGATGAGGCCATACGCCCACGTCCCGGCCTCCGGTGGGAGCGACCCCACCTGCCACCACGCCCTGCCGCGCTCCGCGGTCTTCCACACCTGGATGGCCTCGAGCGCGTTGTTCACGACGAAGCCCGTGCCGCTCAGCCCGTCGGCCGCGACCCCTGTGACGAATCCGTGACCAATAGCAGCGCTCTCCCAGTGGCCACCTCCGTCGTTGGAGATGAACAGCCCCGAAGATGGCACGGCAACCTCGGCGCCGACCAAGCGTTCGGATGCGGCGTCAAAGGTCACCTTGGCCTGCACCTTCCGGTACTCACCAGCCACCTCGACCACGAAACGCCCATCGGACGTGGTCTGCGCGATGAACCCATAGCCGTGGAGCTTGTCCACAGCCGGAGCTAGCCGCGGCCGCGCTGCCAGCGCCTCGACCAGAGCCTTTGGGCTGTCGAGGGCCGGAGAATCCGGTGGCAACCCCGCACTCGTGGTTCGCGGCTGGTCCATGATGGAGACCACGCCGCCATTCTGGATTCGGATGACCGCCTGGCGCCCGGGTTGCCGAGGCGTAAGCGCGACCGCGATCCACCGCCCGCGCTTCCCGTCAGCACCAGGGGTTCTGCCGGCGGCGGCATCGCCTGGCCCGTCGACCGACTGCAGACTGGCCACGCCTGCGATAGGATCCCACGCCGACTGGGCCGCCTGGGTAGCGATGTTCCACGCCTCCAAGAGCGTGACGGGCCGTGGCTGCGCTGGAGCCTCGCGCTGCAGTACCACGCGAGGGGGCGACGAGTCCGGCGGCGCGGCCGGCGAGCCGCTCGCCAGAGGCGTCGGGCTGGCGCCCGTCTGCTGCCCGCCGCGGCCGGCACCCCCGCAGGCGGCCAGCAGCGCGACGACCGCCCCCAGCGCCATCGGACCCGCGGCGCGCTGCAATTGGGAGAACCTCATGGTCGGCCTCCTAACCTAGTCATTACTGCGCGCCCGCCCTTGATGCGGATTTTACCCCCGCCCCCCGGCCTGTCAAACCTCACCGGTCATCGGATGCGTCGGGTTCATGCCGAAGGGGAGAAGGGTCGCGCACGCCGGCGTCGCGGCGTGCGCGACCTGCCGCGTCCGCCATAGGCGGACTGCTGCCAACGAGTACCGTCGGGAGCGGCACCCACTGGCTCGCTGCTTCCACCGAATCTGCCTATGGCGGACGCTTCTCGCCCGCTGGCCCCGCCAGCACGCTACTTTCGGCAACACTCGGACACTACTCTGGCGGCAGCCGCCAAGGGCGCAGGGGCGTTCGGGTTCGTGGGGCGTTGCGGAGGTGGGAGCGCCGTGTCGGGAAACGCACGAGTCAACCTTGGCCGCCGCCGACCGCGTCGCGCCGGCTGCGACCGAGGGCGTGGCCAGCGTGCTGCGCGAGCTGTTCGACCTGGCCTGAGCTGCGAGTTAGCTGCTGCTCCAGTAGTTCGGGGCTTGCTTCGTGACGATCACGTCGTGCGGGTGGTTCTCCCGCAATGTCGCCTGGGTCCCGCGGATGAAGCGCGCGTTTGCCTGGAACGCGGGGATGTCGCGCACGCCGCAGTAGCCCATCGCGGCGCGCAGACCGCCCACGAGGTGGAAGACGAGGTTCGCCAGCGGCCCCTTGAAGGGCACCCAGCCCTCGACTCCTTCCGCGACCAGCTTGCTCGGGCCCACGACGTCCTGCTGGAAGTAGCGGTCACGGCTGAACCCCCGCTCGCGCATCGCGCCGATGCTGCCCATGCCGCGGTAGTCCTTGAACCGCTCACCCTGGTACAGCACCACCTCGCCCGGGCTCTCCTCGACCCCGGCCAGCAGGCTGCCGAGCATGACCGTGCTCGCGCCGGCGGCGATCGCCTTGGCGATGTCACCGCTGTAGCGGATACCCCCGTCGGCGATCACCGGCACGCCGTGTTGTCTCGCCGTCGCGGCGCATTCGGAGATCGCGGTGAGCTGCGGCACGCCGACGCCGGCGACCACGCGCGTCGTGCAGATCGACGCCGGCCCGATGCCAACCTTGACGGCATCCACGCCCGCCTCGATCAGGTCCTCCGTCGCCTCGACCGTGGCCACATTCCCGGCCACGATGTCCACCGGCAGCAGCCGCTTCAGCGCGCGCACCGTCTCCAGCACGGACTCGGTGTGCCCGTGCGCGGTGTCTACCACGATCACGTCGGCGCCCACCGCGACCAGCGCTTCGGCACGGGCGATGGCATCCCGTCCGACGCCGACGGCCGCGCCCACCAGCAACCGGTCGCGCGCGTCATGCGCCGCGTCCGGGTGCTGCAGCTTCTTCTGGATGTCCTTGACCGTGATCAGGCCGCGAAGGCGGCTCTGCTCGTCCACCACTGGCAGCTTCTCGATCTTGTACTTGTGGAGGATCTCGCGCGCTTGCTCCAACGTGGTGCCGACCGGCACCGTCACCAGGTTCTCGCGGGTCATCACCTCGGCGATGGGCCGCTCCGTGTTCGTCTCGAAGCGGATGTCCCGGTTGGTGAGGATGCCGACCAGCTTCTCGTCCTCGACGATCGGCACGCCGGAGATGTGGTAGCGCTCCATCACGTCGAGCGCCTCGCGCAGCCGCTGATGGGGTCGCAAGCTCACGGGCTCCACGATCATGCCCGACTGCGACCGCTTCACCTTGTCAACCTCGGCCACCTGCTGCTCGACGGGCAGATTGCGGTGGATAATGCCGATGCCGCCCTCACGCGCCAGGGCGATCGCCAGGCGCGCCTCGGTGACCGTGTCCATGGCTGCCGAGACGATTGGGACGTTGAGCCGGATGTTGCGGCTGAAGGTGGTCTCCGCGCAGACTTCGGAAGGCATGACGTCCGAGCGCGCGGGTACGAGCAGGACGTCGTCGAAGGTGAGGCCTTCGCGTTCGAATACTCCCCAGGTCATGTGGACGCTCCGTCGTGCCTGCGGCCGCTCGCTGGGTCCGCGGCCAGCGCCTGAACCGCCGCGATCGCCGCGGCGCCTGTGTTTTCCGTAGGGTACGGGGCGATCCGCCGGAAGTCAAGGCATTCGCTCAGGCAGGTGAGCAATAACCGTGAGCACGTGTTTCATCGTCGCCACGCCGATCGGCAACCTGGCCGACCTGTCTCCCCGCGCCGCCGACGTGCTGCGCAGCGCCTCGGTCGTCTACTGCGAGGACACGCGCGTCACGCGTCGCCTGCTCCAGCACGTGGGCGCCCACACCCGCCTGCGTTCGTTCAACGACCACAACGCCTCGGCCCGGATTCCCGAGGCGCTGGCCGACCTGTCACGGGGCGACATCGCCTACGCCAGCGACGCCGGAACCCCCGGACTCAACGATCCCGGCCAGCGGCTCGTGGCCGCCGCGCGCGCCGCGGGGCACGCCGTCGTGCCTCTCCCCGGCCCGCATGCGGCGGCGGCCGCGCTGTCCGTCGCCGGGTTCTTCTCCGACCGTTATGTCCATCTCGGATTCCTCCCCCGCGGCGCCTCGCAGATCCTGCGCGCCGTCGAACAGGCCGACGCCCTCGCCGCCGCCGTCCTCGCCTACGAGGCACCCAGCCGGCTCGCACGCACGCTCGCGGCCCTCGCCGCCCGCTGGCCCGACCGCGCGGCGCTCGTGGCGCGCGAGCTCACCAAGCTGCACGAGGAGACGGCCGCCGGTCCGCTCGCCGATCTCGCGCGACGCTTCGCCGGCTCGGTGCGCGGCGAGGTGGTGCTCGCGCTGGCGCCGGTCGCCCGCGGGCGCGAGGCCGCGCCGGCCGGCGACTGGCACGACGAGCTCCAGCGACTGCGTGCCGCCGGCGTCTCGCCCACGCGCGCCGTCGCCGAGGTAGCGCGCCGCTTCGGGGTGCGGCGGGCCGAGGCGTACGCGGCCTGGCGCGCGCTGCGGCCCCCATAGGGCGAAGCTGGAGCCTGTGCTAGCATCGTGTCAGTATCCCCTCCGTGAGCGCGAACGAAGGGACCCGCGTGCCTGAGCGAATCCTGGTCTGCGTAGCCTGGCCCTACGCCAACGGCCCCATCCACCAGGGCCAGTTCGCGGGGGCGTATCTGCCGCCCGATATCTTCGCCCGCTACCACCGGCTCCAGGGGAACCAGGTGCTGATGGTCTCCGGCTCGGATCAGCATGGCACGCCCATCACCGTGCGCGCCGAGCAGGAGGGCGTTTCGCCTGACGCGATCGTCGGCCGCTATCATCCCTCCTTCCTCGAAACCTGGCGGCGCATGGCTGTCAGCTTCGACCTGTTCACCACGACCGGCACCGAGAATCACGCGGCCGTCGTTCAGGACATGTTCTTGCGCCTCCACGAGCGGGGCCACATCTACCCGGACACGATGACGCTGCCGTACTGCCCGGTGGAGGAGCGCTTCCTGCTCGACCGCTATGTCGAGGGCACCTGTCCCTACTGCGCCTATGCGGGCGCGCGCGGCGACCAGTGCGACAACTGCGGCCGCACGCTGGAGCCGCTCGAGCTCGTCGATCCCCGCTGCCGCTTTTGCGGCGCCACGCCCGTGGCGCGCGAGTCCGAGCACTTCTTCCTGCGGTTGAGCGCCTTCCAGGAGCCGCTCGTCCGCTGGGTTGAGACGCAGGCACACTGGCGCACGCACGTGCGCAACTTCACGCTTGGGTTCCTCAAGGAGGGGCTGAGGGATCGCGCCATCACGCGCGACCTGACGTGGGGGGTCAGAATCCCACTCCCCGGCTACGAGTCGAAACGCATCTACGTCTGGTTCGAGGCGGTAATCGGCTACCTGAGCGCCAGCAAGGAGTGGGCGCAACGGCGGGGGGACCCGGAGGCCTGGCGGCCGTTCTGGGAGGACCCCGGCACCCGTTCGTACTACTTCATCGGCAAGGACAACATCCCGTTTCACACCATCATCTGGCCGGCCATGCTGCTGGGTTACGACGGCCTCAACCTGCCCTACGACGTGCCGGCCAACCAGTACGTCACCATCCGCGGCAGCAAGGCCTCCACCAGCCGCAATCTCGCCGTGTGGCTGCCCGACTATCTCGAGCGCTACGACCCCGACCCGCTGCGCTATTACCTCGCCGCGACGATGCCCGAGACCTCGGACTCGGACTTTAGCTGGGACGGATTCGTCCATCGCAACAACGACGAGCTCGTCGCCACCTGGGGCAACCTGGTGCAGCGCGTGCTCACACTCGTCCACCGCAGCTTCGGCGGACGCGTGCCCGAGCTGAACGAGTCCTCCGCGCCGGGCGGTCGCGCGGCGGAGCTGCTGCGCCGCTGCGATCGCGTATTCGACGAAGTCGGCGACGAGATCGCCGCCTGCCACTTCCGCGCCGGGCTGGGCGCAGCCATGGCCCTGGCGCAGGAAGCGAACGCCTACTTGAGCGAGACCGAGCCATGGAAGCTGGTGACGTCCGACCCGCCGGCTGCCGCCCGGGTGCTGGCGGTCTGCTTGCAAGTCGTCGCCGCGCTGCGGACGGCGCTCTATCCCTACCTTCCCTTCACCTGTGAACGCCTCCACGAGATGCTGCAGGACTCGCGCCCGCTGCCCGAGCTTGGCTGGGCGCACCGCCCGCTTGCACCGGGGCACGCGCTCGGCCAGCCGCGGCCCCTCTTTCGCAAGCTGCCACCGGAGGTGGTGACCGAGGAGGAGGCGCGGCTCGGCCTATGACGCCGTGCCTCGACGCGCACGCCCACCTCTGGGACCCAAGATTCGACGCGGACCGCGATGCCGTGCTGCTACGGGCCTGGGAGGCGGGGCTGTCGGCCTTGGTCAACGTCGGCGTCGACCTGCCGACGAGCGAGCTGGTCGTCGCCGCGGCCGCCGCCGACCGGCGGCTCCCGGCCGTGGTCGGCGTCCACCCGCACGAGGCGCGCGCCTGGTGCGCGGAGACGTCCGTCCGGCTGAGGGCTCTTGCCGCCGCGCCGGGTGTCGTCGGCCTCGGCGAGACTGGCCTGGACTTCTACTACGACCGGTCGCCGCGGGACGATCAGCGGCGGGCGTTCCGCGCACAGCTCGACCTCGCGGACGACCTGGGCCTTCCGGTCGTGGTCCACTCGCGCGACGCCGAGGCCGAAACCGTCGAGACGCTGCTCGCCTGGGCGGAGGGCGGGCGACGAGCGGGTACGCTGGGCATGATGCACTGTTACTCGTACGGACCGGAGTCGGCGCTGCGGCTGGTTGCCGCCGGGTTCACAATTTCCTTTTCGGGCACGCTGACGTACCCTCGGAATGACGCGGTCCGGGAGGCGGCGCGCGCGGTCCCAGACACGGCGGTGCTGCTCGAGACCGATGCCCCGTACCTTCCGCCCCAGGGCCGCAGGGGGCGACGGAACGAGCCTGCGTACATGCTCGACACCCTGACCACGCTCGCGGGGTTGCGCGGCGTAGAACCAGCAGCGATCGCGGCGCTGACGGCGGCCAACGCGGCCGCGCTCTTCCGCCTGGACGCGGTTGGAGCGCCACCGTGACGACGGCGGCTACCCTCTTCGGCCCCGTGACCAGCGACCTCACCCTGGTGGAGGACGCGCTGCGCACCGTTCAGCAGGCGGAGCACGACGGGCTTGCCCGCATCCTGCGCCACGTGCTGAACGGCGGCGGCAAGCGGCTGCGGCCCGCCATCGCCCTGCTCGCGGGGACCTTCGGCAGGTACCGCATCGAGGGCTTGGTGCAGCTCGCCGTCGGCCTGGAGCTGCTGCATACCGCCTCGCTCGTCCACGACGACGTCATCGACACCTCGCCCATGCGGCGCGGGCGCGCGACCGCCAACGCGATCTTTGACAACGCCGCCAGCGTGATGGTGGGCGACTACATCTTCGCCAACGCGGCGGAGTTCATCGCCCGCACGGGCAACTTGCGCGTCATCCGCCTCTTCGCGCGCACGCTGATGATCATGGCCACCGGGGAGCTCGACCAGGACGTCTCGGCCTACGACCACTCCAAGTCCATCCAGGACTACTTCCGCCGGATCAGCGGCAAGACGGCGTCGCTGTTCGCGACCGCTGGCGAGGGCGGCGCCATCCTGGCGGACGAGAGCGAGGAGCAGGTCGAGGCGCTGCGCAGCTACGGCTACTGGCTTGGCATGGCCTTCCAGATCGTGGACGACATCCTCGACTTCGTCGGCAACCCGGATGAGCTGGGCAAGCCGGCGGGCAGCGATCTCCGCGAGGGCACGCTCACGCTGCCGTCGATCCTTCTCCTCGAACGGCACCCCGGCGCCAGGAACCCGGTCGCCCGCTACTTCTCGGCCCGACGGCGTCGCGAGCAGTGGCTGAACGAGGCGGTCGGGGTGATCCGTGAGGTCGGCGTGCTGGACGAGGCCCGCCGCTACGCGCGAGACTTCGTCGACCGCGCGGCCGAGTCGCTCGTCATCCTTCCGGATACGGAGTCCCGTCGCACGCTCGTGGAGCTTGGCGAGTTCGTGCTGCGCCGGTCGAAGTAGCGCGTCCGCCCGCGCGAGTCCATCGCGCCCAGACGTGCAAGATGCGGCGCACGGTCGAGCCGCGGCCGCATCTTGCCTCCCCCCCGCGACGGACGAGTGGTTAGCCCGTCACTTGTCTCGGTCCCGGAACGGGCGATGGACGTCCAGGTGGTCGAGGCCCATCTGCCGCCCTATACCTGCTGCTGCTCGTGGTCCTGCTCCGCGATGTCCGCCAGCTCGCCCTTGGTCTTGGGCGGCGGTGGCACCGGCTTGTTGATCTCCGGGTGCTCGTTCGGAGCGGTCCCACCACGGTTGAGCGTCTTGACTTCCTTCTCCAGATGCCAGTACGTCCCCTTGTCCGGGATGCGCCGCGGATAGCCATCGCGCATCGTGAACGCCGTGAAGGACGTGGGCATGATGCGGCGCGCGTCGCAATCGCACTGCGGGCACGGCACCGGCTCGCCCGCCTCGCGGATCGGCCGCAGCGCGTCGAAGATTCCGTCACAACGCTCGCAGAAGTACTCGTAGAGCGGCACCCGTAGCCAGCCTCCTCCCCCCGGTGGCGCTCAGGATACCACGCGCTCGCCTAGGCGCTCCACGGCGGCGGCGAAGCCCCGAGCGTACAGCACCTGGTCGCTGTGATACTGCGCGTGGTCGAGCGCGGCGGCGAGCGGTGTGCGCAGGTCCGCCTCGGCCGCGGTACGCCGCGCGGCGGGCCAGTCGCCGCGGGCTACCGCTCGCAGCACAGCGGTGGCGTCCGCATCGAGCATCCGCACGGCGCCGGCGTCATGCGCGCACACGCGGCAGACCGCGCCGCCCGCGGCCGCGCTCAGCACGAGGTCCTGGTCGGCCGCCAGGTCGCGTCCGCAGCGCACGCATCGCCCAGCCTCGATCCCGAAACCCACCTCGCGCAGCACGCCAACGACGAAGAACAGCAGGGCGACCCGCCCGCCGCCGCTGGCGGCGTCGAGCTGCTCCAGCAGCCAGACGAGGCGGCGGTACACGCCGGCGCTCTCCTGTCGCTCGGGCAGCAGGGCACACACCAGGTCCACCGCTTGGCCGGCCAGCGCCAGCAGCTCGAGCGACTCGCGCAGCGACCGATACACCGCGCGCGCCTGGGCCTGCGTGACCACGTCGTAGGTGCGACCGTGCGCCAGCAGCAGGTCGACGCGCGTCAACGGCTCGAGGTGCCCGGCCCGGCGGCTGGCGGCGCGGCGCAGTCCACGGGCGACGACGTCGAACATGCCGTAGCGGTCGCTCAGGACGCGCAGCACGCGGTCGGTCTCGCCCGAGTCGCGGTGGCGCAACACCAGGGCCTCGCACCGATAGACGCGCGGTGTGTCCACGGAGGCGTGGTCAGGAAGCGGGGCGCCGGCCCTCGAGCGCCCGCGCCAGCGTCACCTCGTCGGCGTATTCGAGGTCCGCGCCGGCGGGCAGCCCGCGCGCCAGGCGGGTAGCCGTCACCCCCAGGGGTTGCAGCAGCCGCTCCAGGTACATGGCCGTCGCGTCGCCCTCGAGCGTCGGGTTCGTGGCCATGATCACCTCGCGCACCTCGCCATCACGCAACCGAGCAAGAAGCTCGCGGATGCGAAGCTGCTCCGGCCCGACGCCGTCGAGCGGCGAGAGCGCACCGTGCAGCACATGGTAGCGACCCTTGAAGACGTGCGCCCGTTCGATCGCCGCGACGTCGAGCGGGTCCTCGACGACGCACACCAGCGAAGGGTCGCGCTGCGGGCTCGCGCAGATCGGGCACGGATCGCGGTCCGAAACGTTCTGGCAGACGGCGCAGGTAACCACGCGCGCACGCACGTCGACGATGGCGCGCGCCAGCTCCTCGGCGTGTTCGCGCGGGCAACGCATGAGGAAATAGGCCAGCCGCTGTGCGCTCTTGGGCCCGATACCGGGCAGGCGGTTGAGCTGGTCGACGAGATTCTGGATAGCGGACGGGCTGCGGGTCTCGATCTCGGCCACGATGGGCGGGTCAGAGCAGGCCGGGCAGCGACAAGCCGCCGGTGACGCCCGCCATCACCTCCTGCTGCAGCTTCTGTGCACGAGCCAGCGCCTCGTTTACCGCGGCGAGGACCAGGTCCTGCAGCATCTCGACATCGGCGGGGTCCACGACCTGCGGGTCGATGCGGATAGACCGGAGCTGGAGCTCGCCCGACACCACGGCGGTAACCATCCCGCCGCCCACGCTCGCCTCAGCGGTGAGCTGCGCCACCTCATCCTGGGCTTGCTGCATGCGCTCCTGCAGGGCCTGCGCCTGCCGGAGCAGGTCGCCCGCGCCGCCCGACGGCCCCCCCGCGCTGCCGCCTTTCGCCTGGCGCGCGGCGGCGCGCATCTCCCTCCGACCCATGCATCACTCCTCGACGGGCGTCAACCCCTGGCGGAGCGCCTCCTCCACCAGATGCCCTCGCCCGGGCTGCGTCTCCTTCATTCTATCGCGCACGTCCGGCTCATGAACGCACCGCGCCCGCAGCGGACGGCTGAACAGCCGCGTCAGCGCCTCGCCGAAGACCGCCTCGCTCGCCTGCGCGCGCTCCGCGTGCGACGAGTAGCGGAAGCCGAACGTCACCAGGTCGTCGCCGATTTCGATCACGTCCGCGGCGGAGTTGAGCAATGCCGCGGCCAGGCTGTTCCGTGCGCGCAGCAGCTCGTACAGGTCGCGGAAGTGCTCGCGGGCGAGCTCGAGCGTGAGCGGCACATCGGCCGGGACGATGCGCGGGGCGGTGGGGCCATTGCGCGACGCGGTGGCCGGCACCCGCGCAGCGGCGGGCTCGGGCCGGCGAGCCGGCGGCACCGCGGACGTCGGCTGGCGCGCCGATACGGGGGCAGGCGAAGCGGGGCGCGCGGGTGCAGGACGCGGCGCCGGAGCCGCGCGCGGTGCGCCCGCCGCATCCGGACGCGGACCCGCGGGCACGGCGCCGCGCGGCGCCGCCGCCTGTGGGGCACCGCCCGGTCGCGGCGCCAGCGCCTCCACGACCGCCAGCTCCAACGCGAGCGAGGAAGTGGGATCCTCTCGTAGATCGGCGTTCGCGACCGCCTCGAGCACTCGCGCGCAGTGCGCCAGATCGGCGCCGGCCGCCGCAGCGCGCAGCGGCTCGACCTCCCCCTGAGGGAGCGCCCCCGTGTCGTTGATCCCGGCCACCCACTGCAGCGCCAGCCGCAGCCGCTCTACCGCGGCCCGCTGGAACACCCGCAGGTCCAGCCCTTCGTCCGCGGCCTCGCCGACCACGCGCAAGCTGCGCCCGATATCCCGCGCCAGCAGCGCTCGCACCAGATCCCCAGCGCGCGGATCGTCGCTGTAGCCCAGGCCCTGCCGCACTTGCGCTTCGCCCAGCACGTCACCGTACATCGTGACGAGCTGTTCGAGCAGGTTGATGGCGTCACGGAGCGAGCCGGTAGCCTTCCGGCCGATCAGCGCCAGGGACGGGTCGTCGACCGCCAGGCCCTCCGCCTCGGCGATGACGCGCAGCCGCGCGACGAGCCGCTCGATAGGCACGCGGTGGAAGTCGAAGCGCTGGCAGCGGGACATGATCGTGCCCGGGACCTTCTGCACCTCAGTGGTGGCCAGCACGAAGATCACGTAGGACGGTGGCTCTTCGAGCGTCTTCAGGAAGCCATCGAACGCTTGTCGAGTGAGCTCGTGGACCTCATCGATCAGGTAGACCTTGTGCTCGCCGGCCACGGGACCGTGCTGGACTCGCTCCCGCAGCGCGCGGATGTCGTCGATGCGGTTGTTGGAGGCCGCGTCTATCTCGATCACGTCGAGCGCGCGCCCTTCGTGGACCGCCTGGCAGTGCGCGCACGCGCCGCACGGCTCACCATCCCGCGGGTCCGCGCAGTTGACCGCCTTGGCGAGAATCCGCGCGGTGGTCGTCTTGCCGGTGCCGCGAGGCCCGGTGAAGAGGTAGGCATGCCCGACGCGGCGTCCCCCACGGCCGGACACCGCGTTACGCAGGGTGGTCGTGACATGCTCTTGGCCGGCGACCTCTTCGAACCGCTGCGGTCGCCACTTGCGGTACCAGACTTCCCCGCTCACGCCACCCTCGCTGCGGCTGCGCTCGTCCCTCACGTCCGCCGAATCACCGTCATCCTGCCAGCCGCAGCCGCAGTATACACGCCGCGGGCCGCGCCCCGACCCAGCCATGTCAGCGTTGCCGGCCGGGCTACACTGATAGACGATGACCCGTGCACCCTCGTCCCCGGGGCTGTTTGACCTCCTCCGGCCGTTTGTCGCCGGCTCGATCTACGGCGCGGCGGTGCCCATTGCCCTCTACTTCTCCTTCACGCGGACCAGCGGGCTGCGCGCGGCGATGCTCGCCACCGTCGTCTGGACGCTGGTCGTGCAGGCGGTCTTCCTCACTCGCCGCCGACGGCTGGAGATGCTGACGCTACTCGGCCTGGCGATCGACCTGTCGCAGACGACCCTCGCGCTGATCACCGACAGTCGGCTGGTGTTCTTCAGTCGCTACATGACCGGCAACCTGGTGATGGGGCTCGCCTTCCTCACCACCATTGCCATCGGTCGGCCATACATCTCCGAAGTCGCCCACCAGCTTTATCCGCAGTACCGGCGTGAGCTGGCGCTGCCGGAAGCACGCCGATTTTTCCTGCGCACCACGCTCGTATGGGCGGCTTTCTACTTCGCCCGCAGCGGGCTCCGGGCTGCCGTCTACCCATTCCTCCCCAACGACGTGTTCGTGGTGTTCGCCGAGCTCACCGGCGTGCCCGTGATGTCCGTGCTCCTCGTGGCCACCCTCGTGCTCGGCTCACGCAGACTGATCGAGATCGTCGGCGGCGAACGCCCGGCGCACCTTCCTGCCGCCGCCCCCGCCGCCGGTCAGTAGTCAACCACGGGCGGACGCCTGAACCGCATCGCCAGCGCCGCCCGCTCCGCGGCCTGCATTCGTTGCTTCTCCTCGAGGTCGGCGTGGTCGTGCCCGAGCAGGTGCATGACGCCGTGAACCAGGAGTAGGGCCGCCTCCTCGCGGGTTGGCCGGCCGCGCTCGGCTGCCTGAGCGACGCACACCTCCCATGCCAGCGCGATGTCGCCAAGGTGACGCGCCTGGCCGGCCCCGGGCCACTCCTCCCCGTCCGGGAAAGAGAGGACATCCGTCGGCTCGTCCACGTGGCGGAACTCGCGGTTGAGCGCCCGGATCGCCCGCGCGTCCACGATCCGCACTGCCACCGAGCCCCCCGGAGCGTCGGCAGACCGCAGCGCGGCTCGGACGACGCCCGCGACCCATTCCCTGCGCGGAAGGACCGCGATGTCGGCGTCGAACGCGACGAAGACCCGGTGACGGCGGGCTTCAGTGAGCAAAGACGGCGGCCGCGTGCTCCGCGGCGGCGATCAGCGGCCCGGGCACCAGGCCGAACGCCAACGTGCCCACCGCCGCCACGATCAGCGGCAGACCGACGACCGGCGACAGCGAGATGCGCCGCTCTTCGGCCGGCGGGCGCATGAACATGACGCCGACGACACCCAGGTAGTACGCGGCCGAGATGACCGAGTTCAGCACACCGATCACCGCCAGCCAAACCATCCCGCCGCGGACGGCGGCATTGAAGATGTAGAGCTTGGCCCAGAACCCCGCGGTCGGGGGGATGCCGGTGAGCGAGACCAGGCAGAACGCCAGCACCACCGCGAGCAGGGGCGAGCGCCGCCACGCGCCCGCGTACGCGTCGATCTCGTCCGAGCCCAGCCGGTGGCTGAGCGCGATCACCGCGATGAAGGCACCGAGGTTCGTGAAGGCGTACGCCGCCACGAAGAAGAGCACGCCGCTCGCGCCCAGCACGTCGCCCCGGGTGGCGGTCGCCGCCGCCAGGCCGACCAGCAGGTTGCCCGCCTGGGCGATCGACGAGTACCCGAGCAGCCGCTTGATGTCACGCTGCCAAAGCGCGCCCACGTTGCCGATCGTCATCGAGGCCACGGCCAGCACAGCGAACATGTTCGCCCAGTCCGTGGCGAGTCCGTCCACGCGCAGCGCCGTCAGGAACACCCGCAGCGCCACCGCGAACCCCGCGGCCTTCGAGCCGACGGAGAGATACGCCGACACGGGCGTCGGCGCGCCCTGATACACGTCGGGCACCCACATCTGGAAGGGCACGATCGCCATCTTGAATCCGAAGCCGGCTGCGACGAACACCATACCCACCACTGCCGCGGCCGTCCGGCCATCGTGCGCCGACAGCGCGTGCGCGATCCCGGGCAGGCTCGTCGTCCCGGTGGCGCCGTACAGGAACGCCATGCCATACAGCAGTACGGCCGATGAGATCGCACCGTAGAGCAGGTACTTCAGCCCGGCCTCCGACGAGCGGTTCGTGCGCGAGAACGCCGCCAGGATGTATTGCGGGACGGAGGTCAGCTCCAGGGCGATGAAGATCGCGATGAGGTCATTCACCCCGGCGAGCAGGAGCGCGCCGGTGGCGGCCACCAGCATGAGCGCCACGTACTCGGCTTCGCGCCCACCCATCGCCCGGAGCGAGTCCCACGAGGCGAGCAATACGGCGCCCGTGACGGCCAAGACCAGCACGGCGAAGAACAGGCTGAAGTTGTCGACCAGCAGGGTCCCCTGAAACGCGCTTCCGCGCCCTCCGCCGAAGCCGAGCGCCAACGTCCAGACCGCGGCGGCGGCCACGCCGAGCAGACCCAGGGCCAGGCTCACCATGCGCCGCGGGTAGGCCAGGTCTACCAGCACTACCAACCCCGCCGCCACCAGGAGGGCCAGCTCCGGGCCGAACCGTACGGTGCTCAACCTTTCACCTCTGCTCCCCGCTCATCCCAGCCGCGAGGCGATCGGGACCACGCCGTGGTCGATCGCGTCGATGATCCACTGCGGGTAGATGCCGACCGCCACGATCGACGCGGTCATGGCGCCCATCGCCAGCCACTCGCTCCAGTGGCGGGCATCACCGAGGTGCGCCCACTGCTCTTTGGGCGGGCCGAAGAAGACCCGTTGCAGCATCCACAGGATGTAGCCGGCCGCCAGCACCACGCCGGAGACCGCCACGATCGTCGTCGCCGCGTACTTGCTGAACGCCCCCAGGAACACCACCACCTCGCCCACGAACCCCGCCAGCATCGGCAGGCCGAGCGAGGCGACCCCCGCCACGACGAACGCGGCCGCGATCCATGGCATCTGCCTCGCCAAGCCGCCCAGCTCGGGGATCTGGCGTGTGTGCGTGCGCTCGTACACCAGCCCCACCATCACGAACAGCATCCCGGTGACCAGCCCGTGCGTCACCATCTGGACCGTGGCGCCGGTAAGCCCGAGCTGACCCAGCGCGCCGACTCCGATCAGCACGAAGCCCATGTGGCTCACCGACGAGTAGGCGATCAACCGCTTCAGGTCCGTCTGTCGCAGCGTCACCAGCGCGCCGTAGACCACGCCGATCGCGCCCAGGAGCGTGATCGCCAGCCCCCAGTCGTGCGCGGTCTGCGGCAGCAGCCCCACGCACAGCCGGATGATGCCGTAGCCGCCCATCTTCAACAGCGCGCCGGCCAGGATCACCGAGACGGCGGTCGGCGCATCCGTGTGCGCATCGGGCAGCCAGGTGTGCAGCGGAAACATCGGCAGCTTCACCGCGAAGCCGCTGAACAGCGCGAAGAAGATGAAGCCGAGCGGGATGGCTGCCTCGCGTACGCCGTTCCTCATGATCTCGGGTATCTCGAAGGTGTGCGCGGTGAACCCGAGCGCCAGGATGCCCACAATCATGAAGGATGAGCCGGCGACCGTGTACAGCACGAACTTCGTGGCGCTGTACTCCTTGCGCCCGCTTCCCCAGATGGAGATGAGCAGGTACATCGGCACCAGCTCGACCTCCCAGAACAGGAAGAAGAGCAGCAGGTCGAGCGAGCTGAACACGCCCAGCACACCGCTCTCGATCACCAGCAGCCAGATGAAGTACTCCTTCGGGCGCAGGGCGATGCCCCAGGAAACCAGCACCGCCACCACGTTGAGGAAAGCGGTCAGGAGGACCAGCGCCGCGCTGATGCCGTCCAGACCGACGTAGTACTGGAAGCTGAAGCCGCCGAGGCTGGTCCTCACCCAAGTCACGTGATTGGTGAACTGAAAGCCTTGGAAGCCGCGGTCGAGGCTGACGAACATGATCGCGGCCAGCGCCAGCACCACCAGCGAGAACACCAGGGCGATCGCGCGCGGCAGGTCCGGCCGGCTGCGCGGCGTGAGCGCGATGACCAACGCCGCCAGCGTCGGCAAGAAGATCGCGATGGTCAGCATCCGCCCCTCCGCTCTATCGCACCGGGTTCAGCAACAGCGCGATCGCCGCGATGATCACTGCGCCGCCGACCAGCACGAACCCGTACGCCTGGATCTGGCCGTTCTGCACGCGCCGCCACATGCTGCCGGCGAAGCGCGCGGTCGCGCCGGCTCCGTTCACAGCGCCGTCCACCGCCGTGCGGTCGAACCAGGCCAGCCCGGCGCAAACCCCGCCGTACAGCACGCGCCGCACGAGGATGCCCTCGTACAGCTCATCCATGAACCATTTGTTCCAGAGGAAGACGTACGCCGGTCGGAACGTCCGGCCGAGCGCCTCGGCGGAGACGACCTGCAGGTCGTATGTCAGGTAGGCCAGGCCGACCCCCGCCAGCCCGACGACCACGCTGAAAGCCGCGAGTCCCACGTTCACGCCCAGGTGAGCCTCGCGCAGCGCCGGCGGCAGCGCTCCGTTCAGCAGAGTGCCGAAGCCGCCGTTGATGTTCGCGAAGCCGCTCAGCACGCTCGGCACCGCGAGCAGGACCAGCGGCCCGACCATGATCCAGGGCGACTCGTGCGGCGTCCCGCTGCCGTGCGCGCCGTGACCCGCCTCGCGTTCGCCTCCGCGGTACTCGCCGTGGAACGTGATGAAGACGGCGCGGAAGATGTAGAACGCCGTCAGGAAGACGACCAGCATCCCCAGCGAGAAGGCGAGATACCCGACCCAGCCGCCCCTGTCCCACGCGCCGAGCAACACCTCGTCCTTGCTCCAGAAGCCGGAGAAGGGGAAGATGCCCGCCAGGCTCAGCGAGCCGATGACGAATGTGGCGTACGTCCAGGGCATCGCACGGCGCAGGCCGCCCATCTTGCGCATGTCGAACGTGCCGCTGGTGTGGCTGACGCTGCCACTGCCGAGGAAGAGCAGCGCCTTGAAGAACGCGTGGTTCAGCAGGTGGAAGATGGCCGCCACGTAGCCGCCAACACCCAGCGAGAGCATCATGTAGCCGAGCTGGCTGATCGTTGAGTAGGCCAGCACCCGCTTGATGTCCGTCATCACGACACCGATGGTGGCCGCGATGAAGGCGGTCGCCGCGCCGACGATCGCCACGACGTCCATCGCACCCTGGCTCGCCTCGAACACGGGGAAGAGCCGCGCCACGAGGTAGACGCCTGCCGCCACCATCGTCGCGGCGTGGATGAGCGCGCTGACCGGCGTAGGGCCCTCCATCGCATCGGGTAGCCAGACGTGCAGCGGGAACTGTGCGGACTTGCCGATCGCTCCCGCGAATACGCCCAGGGCGAAGAGGGTGATCACGGCCGTCGAGATCATCCCGGCGTGGGCCGCCTCCTGGATCGTGGCGATATTGAACGTCCCGGTCTTGGTCCAGATCAGCAGGACGGCGGCCAAGAACCACATGTCACCGAACCGGGTGACGATGAAGGCCTTCTTGGCAGCGGCGGCCGCGGCCGGCCGGTGGTACCAGAAGCCGATCAGCAGATAGGAGCAGATCCCGACCAGCTCCCAGAAGATGTAGAGCATCAGGACGTTGTCGGCCAGCACGAGGCCGGTCATCGACGCCGTGAACAGTGACAGATAAGCGAAGAATTGGACGTAGTGCTCGTCGCCGTCCATGTACGCCTGCGAGTAGAAGTGCACCAT
This sequence comes from Chloroflexota bacterium, assembly GCA_021787985.1. Taxonomy (GTDB): domain Bacteria; phylum Chloroflexota; class Dehalococcoidia; order DSGV01; family DSGV01; genus JAJYLG01. Next base: position 3,158 of record JAJYLG010000042.1, on the reverse strand, counting down.
CAGCGACACGGACGTCACGACCACCAGCATCACCGCGGTGAAGCCATCGAGGTGGACGCCGAACGGGATCGTCAGGGGACCGGCGTGCAGCCACTGGTGCGCGTGGAAGGGCATTGCCGCGCCGTCGCGCGAGATCTCGACCGAGAGCGCCCAGATGCTCAGGACGAACCCGATGAGCACGGCCAGATTGGCGACGTACCCCGCCTGGCGCGGATAGCGCCGCAGGATCAGCAGGATGAGCGCGAATGAGACGAGCGGTGCGGAGAAGATGGCCCAGGCAAAGCCTTCGCGGAACCCGTCCAACCCTCGCTAGACCTTCCTCAGGATCTCGGCCGCGACGTGCGTCTTGCTGTCGGGCACCCAGATGGCGCGCGGCGTGAAATCACCGTGCGTCTTCCACTCGCCCAGCACCACGATCCGCGTCGCGACTCCCTCGGCGTCGAACAGCTCCTTCCAGATGTCGGCGACATAGCGGTTCGGCACCTGCATCAGCTCCGTCCACATAGCCCTACGCCTTCAAGTCCGTGATCTCGTCGACCTCGACGGACTCGCGCCCGCGGTAGATCGCCACCGCGATCGCCAGCATCAGCGCCGCCTCGGCCGCGGCAACGGTGAGCGTGAACACCACGAACACCTGGCCTGCCAGCGGATCCTCGCCGCGTATGAAGCGAGAGAAGGCCACGAACGCGATGTTCACGGCGTTGAGCATGATCTCCACGCCCATCAGCACGGCGATGGCGTTTCTCTTCGCAAGGGCCGTGTAGAGGCCGATGGCGAAGAGGACCCCGCTGAGCGCGACGAACTGCTGCACGCCGACGTCCATTGCCTAGTCCTCTCCCCGCGCCAGCACGATCGAGCCGATCATCGCCACTACTAACAGCACGCTCGCGATCTCGAACGGCAGCGCCCACCGGCCGATCAGCGCCCTGCCGATCGCCTGCGCCGTGGAGGCGAACCCGCCGGCCGTCACCTGGGCCCACGGCGTCCGCGCCGCCACAAAGATGAGCACCGCGGCGAGGCACCCGCCGAGCAGCACCGCCACGCCACCCAGACGGCCCTCCGTGTTCTCGCTCCAGGGCGATGGGGTAAGCATCACGGCGAACAGGACGAGCACGCCGACTGCGCCGACGTAGACCAGCACTTGGGCCATGGCGAGGAACTCGGCGGTCATCAGGAGGAAGAGCCCAGCCACCGCGACGAAATGCAGGATCAGCCACAGGACCGCGTGCAGCAGGTTGCGGGCTACCACGACCATCAGCGCGGAGCCGACGGCCAGCACAGCCAGCAGCCAGAATGCCGAAACGGGACCGAAACCGCTCAGCACGCCTGATGCCCCTCCGTTCCCGTGCCCGGCTCGTTCACCGGTTGGCCTCGATCACTGCTCCAACCTCTCGGAACATCCGCGGCCGCCGCGGCGCGACGATGCGCGTGATGCCGAACACCCGCCAGCCGCCCACCAGCAGTACTCCAGCCAGCAGCCAGTTGGCCACGGCGAACAGCGGGAACGCGGCCCCGGCCGACCAGCCGAGCTGCTGCCAGAGCGCGATCTCCACGGTCACCGCTACCAGGTTGACCAGCGTCACCGGCAGCATGAACTTCCAGGCGAACGCCATGAGCTGGTCGATGCGCAGCCGGGGCAGGGTGCCGCGCACCCACCCGAACACGCTGAACATGACGAAGATTTTGCTGATGTAGATGATCCAGCCGGGGATCCAGGTGTCGAGTCCGAATAGGCTCCAGCCGCCCAGGAAGCACGTGCTGATGACGGCGGCCACCACGACCGTGTTGGTGAACTCGGCCGCGTAGAAGACCACGAAGCGGAAGCCGCTGTACTCGGTGTGGTAGCCGGCGCCCAGCTCCGACTCGGCCTCGGCGATATCCGCCGGGGTGCGGTTCAGCTCGGCCGTGCTACTCACCAGGTACACGAGCAACGGCACCGGCAGCAAGAACAGCCCCCAGGCGTTGTAGTGCGCCTGGAACCGGGTGATCACCTGCAAGTTCATCGAGCCGGTGTAGACGACCACGGTGAGCAGGGCCAGCACCGCCGGGATCTCGTACGAGAGCAACATTGCGATGCTGCGCATCGCCCCCAGCAGCGCGTACTTGTTGTTGGCCGCCCAGCCGGCCATGAAGACCGCGATCGTGCCGACGCCGCTCAGCGCCACCAGGTAGACGATGCCGGACGGGAGGTTGGCGAAGACCATGCCCTTCCCGAAGGGCAAGACGGCGAACAGCATGATCGATGGCACCATCATGACGATGGGCGCCAGCAGGAACGGCCACTTGTCGGCAGCGCGCGGGACCCACGTCTCCTTCGCCATGATCTTGAAGCCATCGGCCAGCGACTGCAGCAGCCCGAACTTACCGACGCGGTTCGGCCCCCGTCGGATCTGAAAGCGCGCCAGGAACCGCCGCTCCCACCAGATCAGGACGAGCTGCGACGGCACCACGAAGGCGAGGATGGCGGCGGCACCGATCAGACCGGCGACCACGTACACCAGCCAGTGCGGGCCCCAGCGGCCCACCCAGAGCAGCAAGGCGTGGACGGGGTTGCCGAGGTCTCGCAGGTCGTACCACTGGGCCAGCGTCACCGGTCGATCTCCCCGACGACGATATCCACGCTGCCCAGGCTCACCACCGCGTCGGCGATCGTCTGCCCCACACACATCTCCTTCAGCAGGGTGAGGTTGATGTAGCTGGGCGCCCGCACGTGGAAGCGGTACGGCGACGTGCCACCGTCCGAGACGACGTAGTAGCCCAGCTCACCACGCGGCGACTCAATGCGCGCGTACGCCTCTCCTCGCGGCGGACGCAGCGAAAGCGGCACGTCCACCTTGTGCGGTCCGCCCGGTAGGTCGTGCAACGCCTGCTCGAGGATGCGGACGCTCTGTCGCAGCTCGGCCATCCGCACCAGGAACCGGTCATACGCGTCGCCGTGCTCGCCCACCGGGATCTCGAAGTCCATTCGGTCGTAGACGCAGTACGGGTCCGCCTTGCGCACGTCCCAAGCCACGCCCGAGCCGCGGAGCATCGGGCCGGTCAACGAGCCGCGGATCGCCTGCTCGGCGGTGATCACACCGATGCCCTTGCTCCGGGCCACGAGGATCTCGTTGTCGACGGTGAGCGCCTCATACTCCTTGATGCGACCGGGCAGCAGG
>JAJYLG010000041.1 GCA_021787985.1 Chloroflexota bacterium | reverse complement strand
GAGAAGAGGCCCGCCGTTTGGCGGGCCTCTTCTCGTCGAGGGAGATCCGAGCTCAGGCCGGGCGCGCGCCGTGACTCCGCGGAGCCGAAGGGCGCGTCCGGCCCGACGTGTCGATGTGGAAGAGGGCATACAGCAGGCAGAGGCCGGTGAGCCCAGTGAGGAAGAGCACGCCGCCCACCACCCAGAAGATGACTGCCGCGATGCAACCCAGGGCCCAAACGCCGAGCCCAATCATTGCGGCGCCGACGGCGAGGCGGGCGATGCGGTCGATCCGGCCGACGTTTGCCTTCACAGGAGCGCCTCCCGATCCGTTCATATCTACTATACCCCGGCTGGGTACTACCGTCATCAACCGAACTGCCTGTCCCGCGAGGTGCTTTGCCCAGCGACCCGGCTAGTCGATCTCCAGGTTCCAGCCGAGAAGGACGACCAGCGCTACGATCCCGGCCACCGGCAGGCCCGGCAGCAGCAGCCCGTCGCGGAAGAGCGTCCAGCGAGCGGCGTCAGCGTCCGCCGTCAACGCCCGATACGCGGCCGCGCCAAGAAGGCCGACGGCCGGGAAGACAAGGGTCCAGGCAGGAGGGAGGAAGCGGCGCAGGCCGCGCTGCTCTGCAGACATGGCGCTACGAGTGTAGCGGCTGAGCATGTCGCGAGCCTCTCGGCTAGAATCCTGCTATGAGCAGCGCCGGTTCGTTCACCTCGCCACTGCTTCGCGCGGATGACGCGCCGGCCCGCGATCCAACGGGTGCGCTGATGCGCGTCGTCGCGACGGCGGTGGCACTGGGGGCCATCGAGACCGGGGGGCCGCTGTCTCCGGCCGAAACCGCGCTGGTGCGCCAAGCCCCAAAGTCCGTCAGCGACGTCGACAGCGTTCGTGCGGCCATCATGGCCGGTGCCGACCCGCTCGGCGAAGCGCTGCTCCGCGCGTACTCCAGCGAGGAGAGACGCGAACGTGGCGCGTTCTACACCCCCCAAGCGGTCGTCACTGCCATGGTCTCCTGGATGCTCGGTCAGGGGGTTAGCCGCGTGGTAGATGCGGGCTGCGGGAGCGGGCGCTTCGCCGCTGAGGTGACCCGCCGCGCGCCCGGCACCCACGTCGTGGCCGTGGACGCCGACCCCGCCGCCACACTCGTCTGTCGTGCGACCCTCTCTGTGCTCGGCGCGCTGCGCTGCCAGGTCACCAATGACGACTACGTCACGCTGGCGCTCCGGCCATGGTCGGGCCGCACCGCCTTCGCGGGCAACCCCCCCTACGTCCGCCATCATCGTCTGTCCGCGGCGGAGAAGCTGTGCGGCAGGGATCTTGCAGCCAGGTTCGGTCTCCCGCTCTCGGGTCTCGCTGGGCTTCAGGTGTACTTTTTCCTTTCCACGCTGGCAAACGCTCGCCAGGGCGATGTCGGCTGCTTCATCACGAGCGCCGAGTGGATGGACGTCACGTACGGACAGACCGTGCGCTCCCTGCTCGTGGACGGGCTTGGACTCCGAGGTCTCTACCTGGTCGACACGCGCCGCGCGACCTTCCGGGACGCGATGACGACCGCCGTCATCAGCTGCTTCGAGGTAGGCGTAAGGCCTGACGTCATTCGTGTGCGCAGCCGACTCGACCCTGAAGACCGCCTCGATCTCGATGACGGGGCCCCCGTGCACCGGCCGTGCCTGGAGAAAGCCACCCGATGGAGCCCACTGCTGCTCGGAGCCGTCACTGAGCCCCGCGCCGGAACGGTGCGTCTGGGTGACTTCGTGCGGGTAAGCAGAGGCGTCGCGACAGGCCACAACAGCTTCTTCGTGTTGGACCGGCGGCACGCCGAAGCCCTCGGCCTGCTTCCCTATGCGGTTCCTGTGCTCCATGAAGCCGAGCAAGTCCTGCGCGCCAACGGAGTCGTGGACGCACACAGCACCTCGCGCGTCGTGCTCGACCCTCCACGCGACCTCGACCTCGACTCGCCAGCCCATCAGCCGCTTCGAAAGTATCTCAGGGCTGGCGAACAGGCAGGAGTGCACCATCGGTACCTGTGCGAGCACCGAGCCCCCTGGTGGAAGCTCGGCGCCAAGTCCCCACCCATCGTCGCAACCTACATGGCGCGACAGGCGCCCGCCTTCGCCCTGAACCCCGACGGTCTTGCAATCGTGAATGTGCTCCACGGGCTCTATCCCAAGGTCCCGCTTGACCCGGAGCAGCTCGACGGGCTCGTGGCGTTCCTGAACGCGAACCGCGAGACGTTCCGCGGCAGCGGCCGGACCTATCAGGGCGGCCTGGAGAAGTTCGAACCTCGCGAGATGGAGAACCTCCCGGTGCCGGAGCCGGAAGACCTCCGGGCTCACGCGGCACGCAGGTGAACCGTCGACGGCCCGTGGAGCCGCCGCGATGGTCGAGTGAAGAGCTCGACCTCGAACGTCAGCGCGCTCTCGATGCCTTCGTGCTCGAGCGTGGCGCCGATAGCGGCCGGCACTACCGCGAAGCGTACGAGCGCGGTGCGCGAGTCGTGCGACGGCTGCTCGCGGCTACCGCAGACCTGACCGAGTTCCACGGGGAGATCCTGGCTGGTGATCCCGACCTGCTTGCGGCGGCGCGACAGCTTGCCGGTCCCCCGATCAGCGCCGACGACCTGGATACCCTCGTCGGTGGCCGAGTGGGGCGTGGCAGGCCAGCTCCGGATATCGCGCACCGCGCCGCCGAGGTGCTTCGATCCGCTTGGGACCCGATCAGGTTCCCTTGGCTAACCGAACGACGGCAGGCTTCGGAGGCCGAGCGGGAGATCGCCATCCGGTGGACCGCCGGCGTGTGGGCCGTAGAACAGGTGCGGACACAGCGCCGCACCGACGCAAGCCGGCGTCAGGAAGCGCGCGTGGCCGAAGCCCTCGAGCAACGCGGGCTTACAAAGGCCTCCGGGGCGCGAGCGCTCGGCGACCTGGAAGACCTGGCGCGCGGCTCCTTCACTCGCAAGGTCCTGTTGGGAGGCAACGAGTGCGACATCGCGGTCCGGCTGAATGACGGCCGGCTGCTTGCGATCGAGTGCAAAGTCTCCAACAGCGCGCTGAACAGCGTCAAGCGCCTTGTTCGTGAGACCGGCGGCAAGGCTGGCGCGTGGAACCGCGATTTCGGCGCGCGCGTGGCCACGGCCGCGGTGCTGGCGGGCGTGTTCAAGCTCGGCAACCTGCTCGACGCGCAGGACAACCACCACGTCGTCATCTACTGGGAGCACAACCTCGACCCGCTGATTGACTTCGTGCGCGCAGCCGCCCGCTGAACGCAAGCTGGGGCGAGATCCCCCGGCCGCCGGCAGGCCCGGCAGCAGCAGCCCGTCGCGGAAGAGCGTCCAGCGAGCGGCGTCAGCGCCCGCCGTCAGCGCCCGATACGCGGCCGCGCCAAGAAGGCCGACCGCCGGGAAGACAAGGGTCCAGCCAGGGGGGAGGAAGCGGCGCAGGCCGCGCTGCTCTGCAGACATGGCGCTACGAGTGTAGCGGCTGAGCATGTCGCGAGCCTCTCGGCTAGAATCCTGCTATGAGCAGCGCCGGCTCGTTCACCTCGCCACTGCTTCGCGCGGATGACGCGCCGGCCCGCGATCCAACGGGTGCGCTGATGCGCATCGTCGCGACGGCGGTGGCACTGGGGGCCATCGAGACCGGGGGGCCGCTGTCTCCGGCCGAAACCGCGCTGGTGCTGAGCGCTTGAGCTCGGTGCGCGAGGCCGGCGTTTCGGGTCCGCACGGTGCGACGGACCCACGCATCCTCGGCCCGTGTCCAACAAGGCTCGCCCGTCTCGCCAGCGGTGCCCGCGGGTCCTCGGAGGGGCCGAATGCTCACGCGGTCGATCCTGCCCTCGCGTGCCGCGGGAGAAGCTGATGCGAGTCTTCGTAGCGGGCGCGAGCGGGGTGATCGGCCGGAGGTTGGTGCCGTTGCTGGTCGAGGCCGGCCACGAGGTCGCAGGAATGACTCGGTCTCCGCAGAACGTTGACCTACTGCGGGCGCTCGGTGCCCACCCGGTCGTCTGTGATGTGTTTGACGCCGCCGCCTTGCGCGAGGCACTGGCCGCTTTCGCTCCGGACGCAGTGGTGCACCAGTTGACCGATCTTCCGGACGATCCTGCCCGGATTGCCGAGCTTGGTGCGGCGAACTCGCGGATGCGCCGCGAGGGCACCCGCAACCTATTGTCCGCGGCCCAGGCAGCCGGAGCATCTCGATTCGTGGCGCAGAGCGTCGCATGGCAGCTCCCAGGCGATGCCGGACGGGCCGTGGCTGAGCACGAGCGTGCCGTGCTCGATGCCGGCGGGGTGGTGGTCCGGTATGGGCGGTTCCACGGCCCGGGGACCTACTTCGAGCGCGAGAAGCCACCTCCCCCTCGCATTCATGTCGTGGAGGCCGCACGCCGGACCATGCCCGCCCTGACCGCTCCGGCTGGGGTGATGCTGGTCGTCGATGACCAGGCGACCTGATCATCGGCCGTAGTGAGCCATTGCCGTCCGCGGGCCGGCGGCTCTGGCGTCCGGTCCGCCTCCAATCTGAGACCTCAGATCCGTTCGGCCCCCGCCGACCCACATCTCCAATCTCAGATCTCCAATCCGTCTGCCCCCGCCGGCGTCAGGCGGGCGCGGCGGCCGCCGCCCCGCGGGCCAAGAGCTGCCGCAGGACGTACGGCAGGATGCCGCCGTGGCGGTAGTAATCCACCTCCACTGGCGTGTCGATGCGCAGCAGCGTGTCGAACTCGCGCACCGTACCGTCGTCCGCGGTCGCCCGCACCCGCAGCTTCGACCGCGGCTCGAGATGCTCGGCGATCCCGGCGATGTCGTAGCGCTCGCGTCCGGTGAGCCCCAGGCTCGACGCGCTCTGCCCGGGAAGGAACTGCAGCGGCAGCACACCCATCCCGACCAGGTTGCTGCGGTGGATGCGCTCGAAGCTCTCGGCGATCACCGCGCGCACGCCCAGCAGCAGCGTGCCCTTGGCCGCCCAGTCGCGCGACGAGCCCGTGCCGTACTCCTTGCCGGCGATCACCAACAGCGGCACGCCCTCGTCCCGGTAGCGCATCGCCGCCTCGTAGATCGCCATCTGCTCGCCGCCGGGCAGGTGAATCGTGACGCCGCCCTCCGTGCCGGACGCGAGCAGGTTGCGCAGGCGGATGTTGGCGAAGGTGCCGCGCACCATCACCTCGTGGTTGCCGCGCCGCGAGCCATAGGAGTTGTAGTCCGGTGGCCGCACGCCATGCTCCTCGAGATAGCGCGCCGCCGGGCCGCCGACCTTGATGCTGCCGGCCGGCGAGATGTGGTCGGTCGTCACCGAGTCGCCGAGCAGCGCAAGCACGCGCGCGCCGGCGACGTCCCGCGGCGGCGGCGGCTGAAGGGGCATGTTGTCGAAGTACGGCGCCCGCCGGATGTAGGCCGACGCCGCGTCCCACTCGTACCGCCGGCCCGCCGGCACGCGCAGCGCGCGCCAGCGCTCGTCGCCGTCGTACACCGTGCCGTACTCCTCGCGGAACATCTCGCTGCGGATGTGCCGGCTGACCTCGGCCGCGACTTCCCGCGGCGTCGGCCAGATGTCGCGCAGGTAGACCGGTCCGCCGTCGCGGTCGGTGCCCAGCGGCTCCCGCTGGAAGTCGATGTCCATCGTCCCCGCCAGCGCGTAGGCCACTACCAACGGCGGCGAGGCGAGGTAGTTGGCCCGCACCGACGGGTGGATGCGCCCTTCGAAGTTGCGGTTGCCGGAGAGCACCGCCACGGCGACCAGCTTGTCGCGGTCGATGGCGTCGGCGACCGGCTCGTCCAGCGGGCCGGAGTTGCCGATACAGGTCGTGCAGCCGTAGCCCACCAAAGCGAAGCCGAGCTTCTCGAGCGGGTCGGACAGGCCGGCATCGCGCAGGTAGTCCATCACCACCTTCGACCCGGGCGCCAGGCTGGTCTTTACCCACGGCTTGCGCTCCAGGCCGCGCTCCAGCGCCTTCCTCGCCAGGATGCCGGCGCCGATCATCACGTCCGGATTCGACGTGTTCGTGCAGCTCGTGATCGCCGCGATCGCCACCGAGCCGTGGCGGATGCGGTACTCGCGCCCATCCGCGTGGCGGACGAGCGTGCCCGCCATGCCGATCTCCTTGAGCTCCTCGGCGGAGAGCGCGCCGCCCTCCTCCACCCACGCCTCCAGCCGGGCCGCATCGATGCCCGACGACTTCATCGCTGTCAGCTCCACGACCGCGCGCCGGAAGGCGACCTTCGAGTGAGATAGCGGAACGCGGTCTTGCGGCCGCCGCGGGCCGGCGATGCTCGGCACGACCGTGCCCAGGTCCAGCCCCAACGTGTCGGAGAACCGCGGGTCGGGCGTGGAGTCGGTGCGGAAGAGACCCTGCTCCTTGCAGTACGCCTCGACGAGCTGGACCAGATCTTCGCTACGACCCGTCAGCCGCAGGTAATCGAGCGTGCTGTGGTCGACGGGGAAGAAGCCGCAGGTCGCGCCGTACTCGGGCGCCATGTTGGCGATGGTCGCGCGCTCGGGGACGCTGAGCGAGCTGAGCCCGCTACCGTAGAACTCGACGAACTTGCCCACGACGCCGCGCCGGCGCAGCATCTCTGTCACCGCCAGCACCACGTCGGTGCCGGTCGCGCCCTCGGCCAGCTCCCCGTGCAGGCGCACGCCGATCACTTCCGGGATCAGCATCGAGATCGGCTGGCCGAGCATCGCCGCCTCGGCCTCGATACCACCCACGCCCCAGCCCAGGATCCCCAGCGCGTTGATCATGGTGGTGTGCGAGTCGGTGCCGACGAGCGTGTCGCAGAAGGCGACCTGCCGGCCGTCCTCCTCGCGGGCGAAGACGACCCGGCCCAGATGCTCGAGGTTCACCTGGTGGCAGATGCCCGCGCCCGGCGGCACCACGCTGAAGTTGTGGAACGCCTGCTGGCCCCAGCGCAGGAACTGGTAGCGCTCGCTGTTGCGCTCGTACTCCTTCGCCACGTTGAAGCCCAGCGCGCTGGGATGGCCGTAGTCGTCGACCTGCACCGAGTGGTCGATGATCAGGTCCGCCGGCTGCAGTGGGTTCACCGCCGCCGGGTCGCCGCCCAAGTCCTGCACCGCGTCGCGCATTGCCGCCAGGTCCACCACGGCCGGCACACCGGTCAGGTCCTGCATCAGCACCCGCGCCGGCTGGAACGCGATCTCCCGCTCCGGCGCGGACGTCGGCGACCAGCTCGCCAGCGCACGGACGTCGTCCGCGGTGACCGCGCGGCCGTCCTCGTGGTGGAGCAGGCTCTCCAGCAGCACCTTGATAGAGAACGGCAAGCGGGCGATGCCGAAACCCGCCCGTTCCAGCGCGTCCAGCCGGAACAGGTCATACTCGCGGCTCCCGGCTCGCAGGCGTCCGCGGCTCCCGAACGAATCGGGTCGTTGCGTCATGGTGCTGCCTCGCTTTCCTCAGTCATGCACGACCACATCGGTACAGCGGCGCGCACCGCTGACCGTCGTCGGGGAGGCCGCGCGGTGTCCGCCGCACTGAGATTGTAGAACCGCGCCCCGCAAGCCGCCCCTTGCGGCCGGCGGCTGCTATTGTGGGCAGCAGCACGCCTCGGAGGAGTGTCAGCATGGAAGGCTACCCGCAGTTCGAGTCGATCCTGGTCGAGCGGCACGACCGCATCCTGACCTGCACCCTCAACCGGCCCCAATCGCTCAACGCCGTCGACGACCGCCTGCATCATGAGCTCGAGGAACTCTTCGCCGCCATCGCCGTGGACGAGGAGACGGACGCGGTGGTGCTCACCGGGGCCGGCCGTGCCTTCTGCGCCGGCGGGGACGTCAAGGGCATGGCCCGCGGCGAGCTATCGACAGCGCGCCAGCGCCCGGGCGGACTGTTCACCCGCGGCGCCGTCCGCCTCATCCGCAACCTGCTCTCCGTCCCGCAGCCGATGATCGCCTCGCTCAACGGCGACGCCATCGGTCTCGGCGCCACGATCGCGCTCCTCTGCGACGTGGTGCTCGCGGCCGAGCACGCCCGCATCGGCGACCCGCACGTGAAGGTGGGGCTGGTCGCCGGCGACGGCGGGGCCGTGATCTGGCCGCTGCTCGTGGGCGCGAACCGGGCCAAAGAGTACCTGATGACCGGCGACCTGGTCGCCGCTTCCGAGGCCGAGCGCATCGGGCTGGTCAACCACGTCTACCCGGCCGACCAACTGGAGGCGGCCACCCGCGAGCTCGCCGCGCGCCTGGCGAACGGCGCCACCGCCGCGATCCGTTGGACCAAGCAATCGGTGAACAAGGCGCTCTGGGACCGCATGAACCTGATCCTCGACACCTCGCTCGTGCTGGAAGGGCTGAGCGCGGCCACCGACGACCACCACGAGGCGGCGCGCGCCTTCACCGAGCGCCGGCCGCCCAAGTTCACCGGCTACTGACCCGCACCGCGCCAGCCGTCGGGAGCGGCGCGGCTCAACGAGCGCGGTGGAGGATCCAGGCGTTCTCCGCCTTCTCGAAGCCGATGTGCGGGTAGTACGCGTGCGCCTCGGGCGCGGAGAGCAGCAGTAGCATCGACTCCTCGCCGATCGCCTCGCGCGTGCGGCGAATCAGCTCTTTCCCGATCCCGTTGCGCTGCTGCTCACGCACCACCGCCAGGTCGGACAGGTAGCAGCAGAAGCTGAAGTCGGTGACCGAGCGCGCCAAGCCGATCAGACGGCCGCCGAGTCGCGCGCAAACGATCAAGTTGGCGGTGCGCACCATGCGGGCGATCCGGGCGGGGTCGTCCACCGGGCGGCGGAGGCCCGACTCTCGGAAGACGGCTGCCACCTCCGCCGGGTCGACGTCCGGTTCGATGCCGTACTCCACGCCCACGTCGCCCTCCTGCCGCGCGCTCGCCGCCCACGCGAGAGCCGGCGCCAGCGCAATAGACGGGGCGAATGTACCGCTGGCGACCCATTGTGCGGCAGGCTATCGACCCACAATCAGCACAATCCCCCGCCCAGGCGCTCGCCCGGCCGCTGAAACACGGGAGGCCAGAGGGCTTGGCCCCGCTGGCGCGGGCCTGCCCCCTTCCTGGCCAGGAAAGGGGGCAGGCGCATAGTCCGAAACAGCCTTCTCGACACCCTGCCTGCTAGGCGGCGTGACCCTTCGTCGGGCCGGGAACGAACTCGTATTCCCGTCCGCAGAGCAGGCACTTCATCGACTCGCTGTACTCATCCTCCATCCGCATCAGATCGCCGTGGCAGCGCAGGCACGCCTTGAACATGATCCGCGGCAACGGGCGGCGGACGACTCGCTTCGGCTTCGGCAGGGTGGTGATGGTGGGTTCCATGGCTGCTCCTCCCCAGTGCTCTGACGCTTCCCATGGTGACCCTCGCGCCGGGGCGTGGCTGCCGGGTGTTTCCAGACAAGCTGGTTAGCAAATTGACCGGCGCCACTCCACAACCCGTGGGGAAACGCCCTACAGCCGGAGGGGCAATCCGCGCACGCGGCCAGCAGCGACTTCAGTCGTCCGCCGCGCCGCCGGCAACGATGTGGACGGCGTCGATATCGCCGGCAAACAGGAGCGCCGCGCCCGCGGCCACGAACGAGCCCGCCATCACCAGGAAGGCCGCGTGGAACCCGGCCGCGTCGATCACCTTGCCGATAACCGTCGCCCAGATCGATCCGAACCCGTAGGCGACGGCGAAGAAGATTCCGAAGGCCGCGCGCTGCGCGGTGCCCTGCACGGCGTCGGAAAACACCGACTGCAATAATGGCGACTCGGCGTAGGCGAAGATGCCGACCAGCAGCCCCGAGACCAGCAGCAGCGGCACATGGCTGCCCGCCACCCCGAACACGGCGATCGCCGCCGCGCCGAGCGCGTACGCCGCCAGCACCACCTTACGGCGGCCCAGCCGGTCGGAGACCTGCCCCGCGACCACGGGCCCCACGACGCTCCCCAGCAGGAGCACGGTGAAGATGACCCCCACCATCACCGTCCCCAGACCGAGGCCCGAGCGCAGGTAGGACGGCACGTACGCGTTCAGCACGCCCAGCCCGCGCCCGCCCGCCGCCAGCGTCGCCGAGACCAGCACCAGCACCGTGCTGCGCCGCAGCAACGCCGCCCGCAGCGGCACATCGGCCGTGGCGCGTGTCGGGGCCGCGGCGTGTCCCTCGACCTTCTCGCGCAACCGCAACGCGAGCAGCAGCCCGCCCAGCGCCATCGGGACGGCGAAGACGAACAGCGAGGCGCGCCAGCCCCAGTGGGCGATCACCAGCGATGCGACGAGGGGCACGCTGATCGTCCCCAGGCTGCCGCCGATGACGTGCCAGCTCAGCACGGTGGCGCGCCGCTCGGGAAAGCGGTGCGACAACGCGGCGCTGCCAACCGGGTGCTGGGGCGACGCGACGACCTGGCCGAAGCAGCGCGCGGCGCCGAAGAGGGCGAAGCCCGGCGCGGCGCCGGCGGCCACGGTCGAGCCGGCCAGCAGCAGGTTCTGCCCAACGAGCAGCCGCCGGGCCGACGCACGCTCCATCAGCCCCGCCGCCCCCTGCAGCAGCCCACCGACGACCCCGGACGCGCCCAACACCAGGCCCAGCAGCGCGTACGACACGTGGAACTGCGCCACCACGTACGGGTAGACCAGCGGCAGCGACGCGGCGTACACGTGCTGAACGGCGTGGGAGAAGGTGATCAGCGCGACGAACTCGCGGTCTCCCGGCCGCCAGGCCGGCAACACCCGCCGCCCCGGCGCCACACCTGCCGTTTCGCCAACGGCCGATGCCTCCGCCTGCTCCAGCTCCATGCACGTGCATCCTAGGCCAGCGGCGCCGGCAGTGCACGCGCCCGCCTCTCAGCCGGTCCCCGTGCCTGTGCGCAGCGGGCAGGCGCCGGCCCGTCGGACCGGCATCCCCCAGCCAGCAGCGCGCGGCGGAACGACGCCCGGAGCGTCTTGACGTCCGGTCCGCGCTCGGCGTCGCGCGCCGCCCCGGTGGCCGTACGGCCGGCCGCCCGCCAGTCCCGCGCCCCGGGCGCCGATGCGGCTCGGGGCGATGAGCGCTCAGTCCCGCTCGTGCCGCTCCTCGCCGCGCCCGACGCGCTCGATCGCCCGGTCGACGAAGACCCGCATGGCCAGCAACTGCTCCCGCCACGACGCCCGCAGGTGCGAGCGGGCATCGCTGGGCAGGACCCGTTCCGTCAGGGTCGAGACGCGCAACGGCCCTCGCTCCCGGCGAGCCAGCTCGCTTTCGAGCCGCTCGATCCGTTTCTCCAGCTCATGCAGCCGATCCGCCTCAGTGACCATCCGCCTCACCTCCGAACGTCATCCGGCGCGAGCTCCGGGCATCCGCGCGGCGCGTATGGCCCGCTCGCCCGGCACACCCCTGCGCACGGTCGCCTGTTGAAAGCGTACACCCGCGGAGCGCCGCTGCCCGTCCGCCGTCGCGGCCGCCGGCCTAGTCGGTAGCACACCCCTGCTCACGCGCTCTCGTGGCCTGATCTCGTGACTCTGCCCAGCGCCGGTAGTAGGCCGCGATGTGCTTCCCCATCCCGGTGTCCGCCGCCGCTCCGGCCAAGGCGTCGCGCAGCGCCTCGGGTGGGGAGTCCATGACCGCGAGGAACTGGTGCCAGAGCTCCCCCTCCCTGCGGAAGGCGATCGGCAGGTGAAGCAGCCACGTGTGCGGCGGCCATCCGCCAGAAGACGCCGGCAGCGGGTCCAGCCGCGCGCCGCGCAGGTCGAAGCCGTCGACGACGTCGCGCTGGGAACGCTCGTCCGGCCAGCCTTGCGGCTGCACGACGCCGCTTTCGCGATCGACGCGCAGCGCCTCCACGTGCAGAATGTGGCTTCGCAGGTCGTCCGACATGCTCATGTCCCATCTCGGCCGGCAGCTCGCGGGACGACGACGCTCTCGGCCGCAAAGCCAGCATGACAGAGCGGCCTGAGCGAGCTCATCTCACTCCAGGGCCGTCCCTTCCACGCTGCGGAGAAGCAGGGACGGCCGCGCCGGCACGCCGGCCTTCGCGGCCGTCCCATGCGGAGAGAGGGGGAGACTTATTGGACCAGGAACGTGGTGCGCTGCCCGCGGTCGCGGTGCACGTACTTCGTCCCGTCCGCGAGTGTGCTCACGCGGAAGCACGCCGCGACCCACCAACCCGGAGTCAGCTTCGCCGGTTTCTCATCGCTCTTGCCGGCCTCCAGGTCCTCCATCAGCACGCTGCCCTTGACGATCGAGTAGTCCTCCTTGTCGGCCAGCCGCTGGGCGATGAGCGCCGTGATGTCGCCGAGCGGGTAGAGCGCGACGTCGTGCTTCATGTCCGTCATCTTGTTGGCGACCTTGAAGGTCACGTCGCCGGACTTGACCACCAGCCGGTCGGGCACGAAGAGCCAGGACTCCGACAGCTCGCCCTCGCCCGGCACCATCTGCAGCGCCATCGTGCTGGCAGGCGTGGCGACCGAGTCCGATGGGCCGCCCGGCCCGGTGGCCGCGATGACCACGCTCTGGCCCTTGTCGAAGTGGCAGAACCAGGTGCCATCCGGCCGCTTGCTCTTCATGAAGCAGGCCAGCTCGTAGAACCCCGGCTTCAGCGTGCCCTTGATCGTGGCCGACTTGCCGGGGTCGATGTCCTCCGCACTTCCCACGATCCCCTTGATGTAGTCTTCCTCGCCGGCCTTCTCGCCTTTCCGCTTCAGGGTCAGCATCTTGGTCAGGTCCTGCAGCGGGTAGACCCACAGCTCGTGGGTCATCGTGCCGGTGTTGCTGAACTCGAACTGCACCGGCCCCGCCGGCACGGCCAGCTTGTCCACGTCGAACACGAAGGCTTCGCCCGCCTCGTGCGCCTTGACGTTGACGACGGCCCCCGCCGTGGTCGGCGCCGTGGTCGGCGCGACGACCGTCGGCGCGGCCACGGTCACGGTCGGCGCCGCGGCCGTGCTCGTTTGCGCCGCCGGCGTCTTCTTGCTGCCGCAGGCCGCCAGCAGCGGCGGCACCGCCGCCACCCCAATCACCAGCCCGCCCAATCGCAGCATCTGCCGCCGGGTGACGGCCTGCGCCGCCGCCCGCTCGACCCGGGAGGCCAGGTCGACGACGGCCTCGGAAGGCTCGCCGGGCTCGAACCCTTCCGGGTTGCGGAACTTTGCGCTCATGGAGAACTCCTTCTCGCCCGCCGGGCCTCCCTGGCCCCTGGACCGGCGCGATGGCCGGCCTGGGACCAGCGGACCCGGTTCGGGATCTACGCGACGGTCATCGTGCCCTTCATGTAGCCGGGCGTGATCATCGGGCCGCCCATGCCGTTCGGGTCAGTGCCACATGGCACCATGCACTGCCACGTGTAGCTACCGGCTGCGCCGGTGTGGATGGTGAACGTGGTCCAGCCGTGCGGCGCGATCGGCACGTTGAGGCCGAGCTGCGGGATGGTCAGCGTGTGGCTCACGCCGGTCTTCGGATCGAGCTGTGACAGCGTCTGCGCGGTGCCGAGCTTGTTGGGATCGGCGTCGCTGACCGGCTGCACCGTAACGGTGTTGCCCACCGTCCCCGTGACCTTGGTGTACTGCACCATGTCGGCCGCGCTCATGTCGTCGGGGTCATCGAAGTTGAGCACGTGGACGGTCACCGTCGCGTTGGCGGGCACGGAGAAGTCGGACGGCAGGACAGCAGGCCAGTCCTTCTTCTTGATCATCCCGCCCGTGACCACCACGAGGTACACGTCGCTCTTCGCCGGAGCGGCGGCCACGGTCGGAGCCGCATTGACTTTGGAGGCCGGCACCGTGGCCACGACGGTCGACGACTGCGGCGTGGGCTGCGCCTTGCCGCTGCTGCACGCGCCGGCCAGCAGCGGGATGGCGACGGCCGCCGCCAACAGGCCACCGAGCCGGAGCATCTTCCGCCCCTCCGCCAGGCGTCGGGCGAGGCGGCCGGAGCGCGTCCCGCGGGTTTCGAGCGCACTGCCGGGCTCTCGCCGCCCGCTCGTGGGCTCATGACAACTGGAGCTCATCCTTATATGTCCCCCTTTACCCTTACTTGGAGCCTGAGCTCGAATTCGCTTTGACGACCGACTGCAGGTACGCCGCGACCGCGTCAAGCTGGGCCTGGGTCACGTTTGCGAACATGGGCATCCCGCCCGGCCCCTGGTGCGCCCAGGTAAACAGCGTCTCTGCGTCGAACCCCGCGATGGGGGGCGCGAAGGTGCCGCCCTGGCCCCGCAGCCCATGGCACGAGGCGCAGTTCAGCCCAACGATCAGCTCCTGGCCGAGCTGGATCGGGTTGCTCGGGGCGGCGCCGGGGTTCCCCAGCCCGGGCGGCGAGTACGGCGTCGGCGTGCCCACCGCCGTCTCCTGCGTGCGCGTGTAGCCCAGCGCGAAACCGGGCACCAGGTTGGCGTGCGTGTACGGGCTGCGCGCGCCGATGACCAGCAGCAGCAGACCCAGCACCGCCACCATCGCGGCGAATGTCCCCGGCACCAGCCAGACCTTCCGCCGCCTCATCGCAGCGCCTCCCCACGGTCCTGCTCTCCGCCGCCCGCCCCGGCCGGTATCCGCGTCAGGAAGTACACCGCCGTGCCGAACAGCGACCAGACGATCATCAGCGCTGCCGCGATCGGCCAGCCGCTCAGCGCCCAGTGCGGCCAGCCAACCTGGTCCTGGGCGACCGGCGCGTTCAGCCCCGGCAGGTGCACCCCTGCCTTCTGGTCGTACAGTTGCGCGCTCCCCACCACCTGCAGTTGCGTGCTGGCCTTGGCTGGCGCGTAGGTCGCGTCGCCCCGGAACTCGGCCTTCACCGCCACCTGCCCCGACTGGCGGACCTGGAACACCGCCGTGCCGATGCCCTGGGCGTCGGTCGTGGCCTGGGCCACCACCATGTCCCCGCTCGCGTTCAGGAAGGTGACCGGCGTCGTGAAGAAGATCACCGCCTTGGGAATCGCCGCCCCGGAAGCCGTCACCAGCCGCGCCTGCACCTGCACCTCCTGGCCCAGCTCCGCCCGCGGCGCTACCGCCACGCCGATGGCCGTCGGCTGACTCCCCACCGTCTGCGCCAGCGCCGCCGCCGGAACCAGCGCCAGCCCCGCCAGCGTCGCGGCCGCCAGGTACCAGAGTCGCTTCATGACTCGCTCACCTCCGCCGCCCCGGTTTCCGGAACGGGCGCCGGCAGCGGCACGGGGATCACCCGCCGCTCCGGCACCGCCTCCGGCGCCGGCTCCGGGCCGCGGTGCTCCACCACCTCCCACACCGACACCATCGGAAACACCTTCGCGAACACCGAGATGATCAGCGCGAACAGCGCAAACGCTCCGCCAAAGACCGACCACTCCGTCAGGCTGGGCGCGTACGGCCGCGCCTGATACTCCATCAGCGGCACGCGGAAGCCGCTCACCACGATCAGGTAGCGCTCGATCCACATCGCCACCAGCACCAGCGCCGCCGCCACCACGACCCCGCGCACGTTGCGCGTCTTCGGAAACGCCATGATCAGCACCGGCGCCAGCAGCCCGCCCAGGACGTAGAACCAGAACAGCGGCGCCAGGTAGCTCACCATCAGGTCGTGAAAGTGGAACGGCACCCCGGCCTCCATCTTGTAGCCCGTGGTCACGTACTCCGAGAGGTTGAAGTAGACCATCACCAGCGCCATTCCCGCCAGCACCAGCCCCAGGCTCTTGAACT
The DNA here is from genome assembly GCA_021787985.1 of Chloroflexota bacterium. Taxonomy (GTDB): domain Bacteria; phylum Chloroflexota; class Dehalococcoidia; order DSGV01; family DSGV01; genus JAJYLG01. The sequence continues at coordinate 13,425 of JAJYLG010000041.1, read as the reverse complement.
GCGTCCCGCTGATGTACTCCTCCAGGTGCAGCAGCCGCCGCAGCACCGCCATCAGCAGGATGATCGCCGCCACCCCCGAGAAGATCGCCCCCGCCACGAAGTAGGCCCCAAACACCGTGCTGTTGAACGGCGCCCGCAGCGTCATCGCGAAGATCCACGAGATCACCGTGTGCACCGACACCGCCACCGGGATGATGACGATCATCATCACGTTCATCGCCCGCTCCAGCGCCTTCCGCTGCCGCGGCGTCCCCCGCCAGCCCGCCGCCGCCACGCTGAAGAACCAGCGCTTCCAGCGCGGCGCCTCCTTCCCCAGCCGGTCGCGGCACAGGGCGAAGTCCGGCACCAACGGCAGGTACAGGTACAGCGTGCTGCCCGTCAGATAGGTCGTCACCGCGAACACGTCCCACAGCAGCGGCGACTGCCAGCGACCGTAGAAGATCAGGTTCAGCACCCGGTCCGGCCGCCCCAGGTCGATCAGCGGAAACAGCCCCCCCACCATCAGCGCCACCACGGTGATGAACTCCGCCATGCGCGTGATCGAGAGCTGCCAGCGTGCCTTGAACACCCGCAGGATCGCCGACAGCAGCGTCCCCGCGTGGCTGATGCCGATCACGAACACGAAGGTCAGGATGTACATCCCCCACGAGATCCGGTCCCGCATCCCCGTGACGATCAGCCCCCGCTGCAACTGGTGCACGTAGGTCGCCACCGCCCAGGCCAGCACCACCAGCAGGAAGCCGATCCAGGCGTAGTAGACCCGGCTGGTGCGCGACAGCGGCGCCAGCACCCGACCCTCCAGCCGCTCCCGCCACGCCGGCGTCACCCCCGCCGCCTCGTGCGCCTCCGCCCGCTCCCTCACCGCGTCCACGTCTCAGCCCCCTTCGTCACCTTCTTCCACGGCCACACCGTCGCCTTGCGCCCCGTCTGCCGCGGGTCGCGCCCCACGGACTGGCCGTAGCCCGGGATGTAGAACACCCGCGGTTTGGTGCCCAGCTCCTCCTTCAACCGGTAGGCCGCGTTCTCCGACAGGAACCGAAAGAGGTCGACCACCTCCTTCCCGTTGGTCGCCACCCCTTCCTCCAGGTCCCCGTAGTAGATGGCGTGGTTCGGACACCCCTGCGCGCAGTACGGCAGCCGCCCCGCGCCCGCCATGTCCGCGCAGAAGTCGCACTTCATCACCGTCCCCCGCTGCGCCGGCGTCTGGTGCTCCGGCATGTACTTCATCGCCCACGCCTCCGGCGGCTGCGGCGGCGTCCCCCAGTTGAAGAAGCGCCGATCGTACGGGCACGCCGCCATGCAGATCCGGCAGCCAATGCAGCGGTTCTGGTCGATCAGCACCACCCCCTCCGGCGTCTGGAAGGTCGCCCCCACCGGACAGACGTTCGTGCAGGGCGAGTTCTGGCACTGCTGGCACGGCGCCGGAATGAACTGCGTCCCCCCTCCCTCCAACGGAAACTCGTACACCTGGATCCACTGCATCGGCTCCGGCACGTAGTGCCCCTCGATGCACGCCTCCGTGCACTGCGGCGCCTTCCCCACCGATTGGCAGCCGTCACACTTCCGCAGGTCGATCACCATCGCCCACCGCCGCAGGCGTTTGTCGGATGCCGCTCGCGCGGTGCCGCTCCTGCCCAAGAGCCGGCCGAGCGGCACCGCCGCGCCCGCCGCCGCGGCCAGGCCAGCGCCGCCCAGCCCGGTCAGCTTGAGGAAGCGGCGCCGGGCTACGACCTCTCGCAAACCTCTCATGGATGCCATGTGCGCCCTCCGGATGGCGGCCCGTAGCGGAATATCAGTCGCTCCTGGCCGATAGTTCGGTGCATGGCGACTCCACACATACTTTGATTCATCCCCTGGCCACTGTTCATGTCTTGAGCGTAAGGAGCCGACCCGTGCTGGCGGCACGTGCGGCCGTCGGAGAATGCGGCGAAAAACGCGGGAATATGGGGTGCATCGCGCCCGACCGAGACCGAAGAATTCCCCCCGGCTGTGGGGCGATCCCCGACAGCGCCGCGGCGAGCCGATACCGGCCGCACGAATCCCGTGAGATTCGCCGAGGAATCGCGCGGCCACGGAATTGCGGAGCGGCGACCACGAACCTGGTCGCCGCTCTGCCGATCAAACGCAAGGCTGCTCGCTCGGAGATCTACGCGCTCCGCAGCGGCTTCCCCATTCAGGAGGATCCGAAGTCCGCCGCCAAGCCGTCTCGAGGCGCCGCCGTCTCGGGCGGACCCACGTCTTCCGAGGCCGTTGGGAATCGCAGCACCATGCGGCAGGACTCGTCGCCCCACTTGCGGGTGGCCTGCAGCTCCTCCTGGACGTCGAGGCCCATCGCCTCGTACCAGCCGAGCCGACGGCTGAAGCAGCCGCAGGCCGTCAGCCCCTGCCAGTCCGTCGCCTCGTAACGGGCGAACGCCGGGCAGGCGCGCACCTCCAGCGCGAGGGCGCCGCCCCCGTCCTCCTGCAGCTCCCAGGACTCGGGCCCACCGCCCGGGTGGAAGAGGGCCGCGGCCTTGCGCAGCAGCGCGACGCGCTCACCATCACTGCATGGAGCCGCGCAACCGCCGCGTTCCATGATCAGCGACATCTCCAGCCGGCCGACCCGGCGCTGCGTCTCGTGGTAGATGGCATTGGCGACCCGCCAGCCCCAGCGCCGGGCGACCTCCTCCGCCCACAGCGCCTGCTGCGCCTCGTACGCCTGCAGCGCCATGATCAGCTCCCCGGCCGGTCCGGCGGCCTCGGTTCTATCAGTAGCCATGTGCGCCTCCCTCCACGCCGTGCGGCTCCGCCCACGCGGACACCGCCACGGCGGCGCTCGGGTCCTCCAGCCGCAGGCAGCCGTTCGGACAGCGGTCCACGCACAGCCCGCAGCGGATGCACCGCTCTTCGTCGATCACGAGCGCCCCCGCGTCCGGCCAGCCGCCGGCCGCCTGTAGCTCGGGGGCCTGGGCGTCACCGCCGAGCGTGGTGATGCTCGCGCGTTCCACGATCTGCAGGCACCCGTACGGGCAGACCGCGGCACAGCGGCCGCACAGGATGCAGTCGGCCGGGTCGAGCAGCACGTTGAGCTGACACTGAAGGCAGCGCTGCGCCTCGAGCTGCGCCTCGCGGGGCCCGTAGCTCGGCTCGAGAACGCGGACCCCACCGTCCGGCGCGATGGCCGGACGCCACGTGCGCTGGCGCGGGGTGCGGTCGTAGTCGTCGTGCCCCAGCAGCCGTCGGCCGAGCGTGTCGGCCGTCCACAGGGCCGGCCCGGCCGACCTGCCTATCGCGGTCGGCGGCGCGTCCCCGGTCAAGTGCGTGTGCACCGCCGCCGCCGCGTCCCGTCCGGAGCGGATCGCCGCGGCCACCGACGACGGCCCGGAGACGAAGTCGCCCGCGGCGAACAGCCCCTCCGGCCAGCCGGCAGGGTGGAACACGGCGGCAGCGGCCGGGCCGCGCGGCGGCGCCAGGCGGTGTCCGTTCAGCGGGACCTCCTGGGCGCGCTGGCCGACCGCGATGATCACGGTGTCCGCCGTCCAGAACCGGTGGTCCAGGCCGGCGCCGTTCCCGGCAGCCGGGTCCGCGCCGCTCGTCTCGACGCCCTGGACCTCGCCCTCGCCGACGATGCGCGTCACCGTGGTCTCGAAGACGAACTCGACGCCTTCCGCGCGGGCCAGGTCCCGCTCTTCGGGGTCGTAGGTCAGCCAGTCCTCGGGCAGGAGCTCCACCACCGTTACCGCTCGCGCTCCCAGCCGCAGCGCGCGCCGGGCGCAGTCGAGCCCGACCAGTCCCGCACCGACCACCAGCGCACGCTCGCCGACGGCCATCGGCATGCCGGCTGCGGCGCGCTTCATGAAGTCGAGGCCGGCATGGACCTGCGGCAGGTGGCGGCCAGGGAGGTCGAGCAGCACCGCCTCCGGGCAGCCGGTCGCGACGAGCACCGCGTCGTGGTCGGTGAGCAGCGTCTGCAGGGCCACGTCCGTGCCCACACGTACCGGCGCGTGCACCTCGACGCCGCCCTCCTGCAGCGCCTGCCACTGCGCGCGGACCACCTCGGACGACAACCGGTAGTCAGGGATGGCGCTCGCCAGCATCCCGCCCAGTTGCTCTCCCTCGAACACGGCCACGGCGTGCCCCCACTCGCGCAGTACCAGCGCGGCGGCCATCCCGGCCGGACCCGACCCGATGACCGCCACTCGCTTGCCGGTGACCTTCGCCGACTGCGTGACCCGGGTCAGCCGCGACTCACCCTGCTCCGCCGCGGTCCGCTTCAGCTCGCGAACCGCGACCGGCTCGTCGATCAGGCCACGCCGGCACGCCGTTTCGCATGGGCGTGGGCAGACCAGACAGAGCAAGGACGGAAAGAGGTTCGCCTCGCGGTTGACGGCGAAGGCGTCATCGAAGCGACCGTCCGCGACGAGCGCCACGTAGCGCGGGACGTCGGTGGCCAGCGGGCAAGCCGTCGCGCAGGCGATGTTCTCGCGGAACCAGGCCGCGGTGCCGCGGTGGACCGCAAGCGGCTCGGCGGCGCGCACCACCGCGGGCGCCTGGAAACCGGCCAGCGACACGAGCCCCAGCAGGCGCAATCGCGGCGGCAGATCGGTAGAAGTCGTTGCGTTCATGGAGCCCTCCGTCCGCGCCGGACCGTGGGCGATGTGGCCGACGGTCCGACCTGCTCGCACCGCGGCGGCCGGTCAGCCTGCCGCCGCGCTCCGGCCCCTGCTTGACGCAGGCCGTGCGGCTTGCGCCGGGGGCGAATAGCAAGGCCGGACCGACCCACGCTGCGGTCGGTGGCGCCTCACCCCAACCTCATGGTCGCGACGCCGCGCCGGCCCGGTCACCGGCAGGCGGCGGGACTTTCATCGACAAACGTCGCCGGGGCATGCGCTGTTGTCCGGTGGGTGCGTAGTGCATTGCCCGACAGCAACCGGTCAGGCAGCGGGGTAAACTGCGGTCAGAGCGGGGAGGTCGGCCGGTAGCCGGCGCCCGGCGTTTCGTGGCGAGCGCGGCATACGCCCGCGATTCTTCTCAGAGGGCGCCGCGCAGAGGCTGGACCAATGCGGGTTGTGCTTGCCGAAGACCATGTCGTGGTGCGCGAGGGAATCCGTCGCGCACTGGCCGAAGCCGAGGATATCGAGGTGGTCGGTGAGGCCGGCGACGGGCTGGAGGCGGTCGAGCTCGTTCGGACGCTGCGGCCGGACGTGGTCGTGATGGATATCTCCATGCCGCGCCTGAACGGCATCGCCGCCACCCGCCAGATCAAGGAGCTCGCGCCGTCCACCGCGGTCCTGGTGCTCACGGCGTACGACGACCAGGAGTACATCCGCTCGCTGCTCGAGACGGGCGCGGCAGGGTACCTGATGAAGACCGCGAGTTCCGACGAGCTGGTGCGCGCGACGCGCGCGGTGTACGCCGGCGGCACGGTGCTCGACCCGACCATCACACGGAAGTTCCTCGCCTCGCTGCAGGAGCCGCAGGGCGCCGCGCACGGCGGGCCGCTGACCGACCAGGAACGGGCCGTCCTGCGGCTGGCCGCGCACGGCTGCACCAACAAGGCCATCGGCCAGGAGCTCGCCATGAGCCCGCGCACGGTGCAGGACCACCTCGAGCGCGTATATGGCAAGCTCCAGGTCGGCTCGCGCACCCAGGCGGTCGCGCGGGCGCTGGTGCTGGGGCTCATTCCGCTCGACGACCTCGCATGAACGCGCCCGGTGCCGCCGTACGCTCCTCTCCCGTGGGCTGGGACCCGCGGCGCTACCCGTCGCTGTTCACACGGTGGCTGATCGGCCGCCTGCGCAGCCGCGACTTCTGGATCGTGCAGGGGCTGGTAGCGGCCATCACGCCGGTTCACTACTACCTGGAGGCCAGCGGCCGCTGGCACCCCGTCGAACACACGGTCGTCATCTTCTATGTCATCCCGATCATGTATGCCACCCTGCGCTTCAGCCGCGAGGGCGGCATCGCCACCAGCATCCTGACCGGGTTGCTCACGCTGCCCGACATCCTCGTCTGGCATCGTCACGACTACGTCTGGCTCGAGGACGCCATCCCGGCGGTCATCTTGGTGACGGTCGGCATCGTGCTGGCGTCGCGCGTCGTGGCCGAGGCGGGCCAGCGCCGCCAGGCGGAGAAGGCGCGCTCCGACTTCCAGCGGCTGGCGGCGCGCTACCGCAACCTGTTCGAAACGGCAACCGATGCCGTGGTCGTCTTCGACGATGACGGCCACGCCTTGCTTGCGAACCCGTCCGCCTGCGCGCTCTTCGGCCGCCGTCTGCTTGACCTGCTCTCGCTGGACGCAACCGCGCTGCTCGGCGCCGCGGCGGCGAGCCGCCTCGCCGAGCTGATGCGCGGCAGTCCGGGCCAGCTCGGCGGCCGTGACCGGATGCAGATCACCCTCGTCGGCCACGACGCGTCGGAGCGCGTGGTCGACGTCGCCTGTGCCGCCGTGGGCGACGAGGGTGGCCGGCCGGTCATCCAGGCCGTGCTGCGAGACGTGACCGTGCAGCGACGCCGGGAGGAGAGCCTGCGCCTCTACGCGGAGGAGGTCACGCGAGCGCAAGAGCAGGAGCGAAAGCGCATCGCCCAGGAGCTGCACGACGACGTCGCCCAGCTACTGGTGGCCCTATGTCAGGACCTGGACCTCATGCGGCGGGCCGAACGCCGTGAGCCGGCACGGCGGCCCGAGGTGAGCGCCGACCAGGTCCACAGCAAGGCGACCGTGATCCTGGATACGGTGCGACGGTTCGCGCGCGCCCTGCGGCCGACCTTGCTCGATGACCTCGGGCTCGAATCGGCCATCCGCTCGCTCGTCACCGACCTCGGCCAGCGGCGCGCGATCGAGGCGCGGCTCCGCGTCTCTGGAGTTGCCTGGACGCTCCCCGATGACGTCGCGATCACCCTGTTCCGCGCGGTGCAGGAAGCGCTGCGCAACGTCGAACGGCACGCGAACGCTCGTTCGGTACTGGTCGACCTCATCTTCGGCGACGTGGCGACGAGCGTCACGGTGAGCGACGACGGCGAGGGCTTCTCACCGCCGGACAACCTGGGCAGCCTGGCGCGCGACGGCCACCTCGGCCTGCTCGGGATGCAGGAGCGAGTCCAGCTTCTGGGCGGGACGCTCGAGCTCTCTTCCACGCCAGGCGCGGGGACGCGGCTGCGCGTCACGGTCCCCGACATGCCCGGCCCGAGGGTGGCCGGCGATCCGGCCGAAGCGGCCGCGGGCAGTCCCAACCAGGGCCTGCCGGTGGCCAGCGTCAGGCCCGCGGATGGCCGGACCGTCCTGCGTCGCGCCGCCGAAGGGCCGCGCTAGACGGCGCACTCGCCCTCGCCGCGCACCACCCGGAACGGCTCGCGGGCACCCCAGTCGACATACGCATCGAGGTCCTCGTGCACCGGCCCGACTGACGCGAACGGCTCCAGCACCGGCGCCAGGTGCTGCGCGCCGACGCGCTCGACGTAGGCGACGAAACCCTCGCTCGGCCCCCGCTCGGCCCGGTAGCGCTCGAGCAGCGCCAGGATCGCTTGCGGCACCCGCTTGGCGGCCACGCGCGCGACCCGCTCCGCGTAGCGCCGAGCGCCGCGGTAGTTGTCCCCGCCCACGAAGACATCGTAGGCGGGGATGGTGACGCCGTACGGACCGTGCATCGAGGTGCCCTGCAGGCCGATCGCGCCTAGGTGATGCTGGCCACAGCCGTTGGGGCAGCCGCTGATCTTGACGTATACCTGGCGGGAAAGCTCATCGTCCGGCCCGTGCTCGCGCAGGAAGCGGTTCAGCGCCTCGCCCAGCGACTGTGAGGCCGTGATCGCCAGGGAGCACGTGCTCGCCCCCGGGCAGGACACCACGTCCGCCAGCAGGCCGGCCTCCGCGTCACCCAAACCGTCGGCCGCCAGCTCTCGATACAGGGCGCCGAGCGCGGCCTCGGGCACCCAGCGCAGAACGAGGTCCTGCGCCTGGTTCGTGCGCGCGTGGCCACCGCAGTAGACCCGCATGATCTGCGCCAACCGGCGGAACTGCGTTCCGCTCAGATTCCCCACCGGCACGGTGACCGCGACCGCGCAGTAGCCCGGCTGCCGCTGGGGAACGACGTTCGTCTGTCGCCAGCGTTCGAACCCCGGGGGCACACCGCCCCCGTCGAGGGCGGGCGGCGCGACGCAGGGCCCCTCGGGTGCGAGCGCCGCCAGGCTGGCCATGTCCGGCATCCGCCTGGCCCACTCGCCCGCCAGCTCCTCCTCCACCAGCCGCCGGAAGCTATCGATGCCCACCTCGCGCAGCAGGAACTTCAGCCGTGCCTTGTTCTTGTTCTTGCGCAGGAGTCCCGGAATGTCGCCTTCGCGGGCGAAGACGCGGATCACCGCTTCGGCGACCACCAGATACCGCCCATCGTCGGCGGTGACGAATTCGTACAGCGGCGCGGCGCGCCAGGGCATCGTCGAGGTGCCGCCGCCGGCACGCAGCTCGAAGCCGCGCAGCTCGCGCCCGCTGGCGTCACGCCGCACCCTGGCGATGAACCCAAGGTCGTGGAAGCTTGCGCCGGCGCAGTCGTCCGGCCCACACGAGAACGCCGTCTTGAACTTCCGCGGCAGGTTCTGGCTGACGGGGTTGCGCAGGAAGCGGCGCGCGTAGGCTGCCAGGTAGGGCGTCACATCGAAGGCCTCGTGCGTGGAGACACCAGCGTAGGGGCAGGCGGTCACGTTGCGCACGACGTTGCCGCAGGCCTCGCGCGTGGTGAGGCCCACCCGTGCCAGCATCTGCAGCACCTCGGGCACGTCTTCGAGCTGGACGAAGTGGAGCTGGATGTTCTGTCGGGTGGTGAGGTGCCCGCGGCCGAGCCCGGTGAAGCGCTCGGCGATGTCGGCGAACGTGTCCATCTGGTCCGCGGTGACGCCGCCGGCAGGCAGCTTGACGCGCACCATCTGGCCGTCGGGCTGTCGCTGGCCGTAGACGCCGCGCGTGAGCCGCCATGGCCGGAACTCGGCGTTGTCGATCTCGCCGGCGCGAAACCGCCGGACGTTGGATTCGAACTCGACGATCTCGTCGTCGAGCGGCGCGAGGATGGGGGCGGGGGCGGGGACGCTCACCTGTTCAGTGGGTTGCGTGCGCGGCATGGATGCCTCCCAGCGAGCCGAGGTGCGGCCGTCTGGGGCTATAGTCGTCTAAGTCAGGCTAGTTAGTCAAGAATCGTCCTGTGCCGCTCGTTCGCTCGACGCCTTGGCAGACCTGGGGCTGTTCGCTCACCTCACGAGTCTCCGCGGTCGCGTCCTCCCCGGCGAGCGGGCGCGGTGCGGGGGGTACCGCCGTCCTATCGGCGGGCGCGCTCCGCCACCAGGTACACCAGCAGCGTCGCGATCGTGCCCGCGATGATGAAGACGAGGACTGGCATGGCGCCTCCACCGTTGCCCGCACCGGGCGGTTCGCCCGGCTTGCGATCCTCCTCATCATCTCGCAGCGACGGGCCGCGCGGCGCCGTCTCCGGCCCAACACGGTTGCGTCACCATCCGTGGCGGCGCCATTGTCCGGGCCGCCGGCGCGGAATATACTCCCCAGGACCGCAGCATCGGTCGCATCGGGGGATGAGCGATGACAGCCGAGCAGCCAGCAGCCGCAAGCGGGGCGACTGACGCCCTCGGGCCGGGAACCTCCGACTGGCCGCAGCTCGTCGACGACCTGAACCGCCTGCTGCGGCTGCGCACGAGCCCCATCGCCATGAAGCTGTTTGCGACCGTCGAGGAGATGCAGGCGGTGCCCAAGATCCGCCGGCCGCAGGCCATCCACACCACCGATCAGATCGTCGCGCAGGCGGCCCGCCTCGGCTGGACGGTCGGCATCACCGCGGCCGACCTGGTCGGACCCCAGTGCGGCGCCGTCATCGGCCTGATGCCTCAGGACGCCGACTGGCTCTCCGGCCAGCGCATGGCGGGCGTCTGGTTCGAGACGATCCAGGACTCGGCCGCTCATCAGCGGGCAATGGACGTGGTGCCGCATGGCAGGCACGCGGCGATGGCGGTCTCGCCGCTGGTATCCGGCCGCCTGGACCCGCCGGACATTTGCCTCGTCTACGCCACGCCCGGGCAGATGATCATCCTGATCAACGGGCTGCAGTGGTCGGGCTATCGCAAGCTCGAGTGGGGCTGCGTCGGCGAGTCGGCCTGCGCCGATTCCTGGGGGAGAGCGCTGGTGACCGGCGAGCCCAGCCTCGCCATCCCCTGCTTCGCCGAGCGTCGTTACGGCGGCGTGCTCGACGACGAGCTGCTGATGGCGATGCCGCCGCGCTACCTGCCCAAGGCGATCGAGGGGATGAAGCGGCTGGCAGCCAACGGGCTTCGCTACCCGATCCCGCCCTACGGCATCCAGTCCGACGTCCGCGCCGGCATGGCCGTCAGCTACGCGTCCAAAGGCGCGAGCGCGAGCTGACGGGCGCTCGCACGCGGGGGCAGTCGAGAACGGCTCACCCAAGGAGGAACAGCATGGGCGATTACGTACGCTACATCGAGAAGACGCGCGAGTACTACCTGAGCGAAGGGTACGAGCGTCCCTACGAGTGGGCTCACTTCGACGAGATCCCGTTCACGCGCCTCCGCAAGCCGCTCTCCCAGTGCCGCATCGGCCTCGTGACCACGAGCGACATCGCCGTGATCGAGGCGGACGGCAGCAAGCGCACGATGGAGCCGGCCGCCGGCAACGTCTACTCGTTCGAGGGCGACATCCCGCCCGAGCGGTTCTACAGCCGCAGCGAGCACTACGACACGCACGCGACGCACCTGGACGACGTGAACTCGTACTTCCCCGTCAGCCGCCTGCGGGAGCTGGTCGGCGAGGGCCGGATCGGCAGCCTCGCCGCGCGCTTTCAAGGGCTCTACACGCAGTACAGCCAGCGGCGCACGAGCATGGTGGACGCGCCCGAGGTCCTGCGCCAGTGTCGGGAGGACGGCGTCGATGCCGTGCTGCTCACCCCGATATGACCGGTCTGCCACCAGACCGTGAGTCTGGTTGCCCGCCACCTGGAGGAGAACGGCATCCCCACCGTCATCCTCGGCTGCGCGCGAGACATCGTCGAGCAGTGCGGCGTCCCGCGATTCGTCTTCGCCGACTTCCCGCTGGGCAACCCCTGCGGCAAGCCGTTCGACGTGGAGATGCAGCGCCACATCGTCGGCATGGGCCTCGAGCTCCTGGAGACGGCGACCGGCCCCGGCATCATCGTCCAGGCGCCGTACGTGTGGAGCGACGACACGAGCTGGAAGAGGCAGATCTTTACCCAGGAGCAGCCGTTCCTCGAGGGCGAGGCGAAGGAGCACTGGCTGGAGTCCAAGGAGGAGTACCGGCAGAAGAAGCAGGCCGGGCTGGTGTGATAGCGCAAGTCAGGAGGCACGATGGACCGATCGGTGAGGCGGAGGGCGAACCATGGCGCGTGAGGTGATCGTCTTCTCCACCCCGCTGTGCGCCCCCTGCGAACGGCTCAAAGCCTACCTGCGGTCACGGGGCGTCCCCTTCACCGTGCGCGACGTGATGGTGGACGAGGAGGCGGCCGAGTTCCTGGAGAGCCACAAGATCTACACCTCGCCCGTCCTCTCGGTGGACGGCGACCTCGTCGTCGGATTCGACCGCGAACGGATCGACGCGCTGCTGCCTCCGTAGGGCGAGGCCGCCCCGGCGGGTATACTTCTGACCGCGTGCGGTGTCTGGCCAGCGACATCACGCCGGGTGGCCGTCGCGGCGCCGACGCGGACCTCGCCGTGGGCGGCGGGCCGCTCGCAGGCCACGCTGAGCTGTCCGGCGGGTCGCCACGTGGGGCGCGTTGCGCTTCGACGGCCGGTTGATGTCGAGGCGTGGGATGTGGTCGACGCCGTCCACGGTGATGCGGACGCCCACGCGAGCGCGCGTGCCTCAGCGGGCCGGGCCCAGCACGACCTCGTAGTGTCTGACGGTCGGGTCGAACTCGGCCAGCACGGCCCGCGCCTCCGGCTCCACCACGGCGTTCTCCGGGGCCTCCCCCGCGAAGGCCCGGACGGCCTGCATCGACTCCCACCACGTGAGCACGAGCAGCTCGACGCGGTCGTCGGCGGCCCGCCTCAGCAGATGAGCGCTGTGATGCCCAGCGATCCCGCGGAGCCTCGGGAAGACCGATCCCTCGAGATGCCGGACGTACGCATCCGCGTTCTCGGCCGTCGCCGCATACGCGCGCCAGGTTCGAACGATCATCTTGGCCCTCCGCCGCTGCCATCGGATCGATTCTATCCCCGCTTCCCGGCGACTCAGGCTCTCTGGAACGCAACGCTGCGCGAGCCACCGCCCGAGCGCGACGGTCTCACAGCTCCAATTCCCAGTTTTGCCCAACCAGGTCGTGCCCGAAGCTATGGTGCCGCTCCTCCTCTACGAGGCGGAAGCCGGCCGCCTCGTAGATGCGCCGAGCTGACACGAGCACGTCGTTGGTCCACAGCATGACGTTGCGGTAGCCGACGGACCGCGCGAAGCGGACGCACTCGCCCACCAGCCGCCGGCCGATCCCCAGGCCCCGCGCCTCCGGCTCCACGAGCAGCAGGCGCAGTTGCGCCACTGTGTCTGACTTCCTTACGCACAGGATCGAGCCCACCTCCCGGTCGTCCATCTCGGCAATCCAGCAGCGCTCGCGCTTCGGGTCATGGTTCCGGACGAACGCGGCGACGATCTCCGCCACGAGCGCCTCGAACGTCTCGTCCCAACCGTACTCTCGGGCGTACAGCGCTCCGTGGCACTGCACGATCCAGCCCAGGTCGCCGGGGCGTGGCGGACGCAACACGTAAGGGACCCGGGGCGCGGGCCGGTCGCCGAGCAGCGCCTCGATGGTCTGCATCGCCTCGACCACGCGCTTCTGGTCCGCCGGCGACAGGCGACGCAGCAGCGCGCCGACGTCATCGTGCGAACGTTGGTTGAGCGGGGCGAAGACCTCGCGCCCGCGCGTCGTCAGCGACAGGATGCTCCGGCGCCCATCGACCTCCGAGGGCGTCCGAGCGACGAGGCCAAGGTTCGTGAAGCCACGCAGAACGCGGCTGAGATAGCCCGGGTCCAGCCCCAGGTCGCGCGCAAGCTCGCTCGCCGTCGTCCGCTCGTGATGGGCAAGCTCGTAGAGCACGCGCACCTGGGTCAGGGAGAACGGACTGTCGAGGTAGCCGGCCTGGAGCAGACCGATCTGCCGCGTGTGGAAGCGGTTGAAGCGCCGCACCGCCGAGATGCGTCCCTCGAGCTGGTCTTCGACCATCCATGCACCCTCCCCAGCCGCCGTGCCAGATAGATGCTAGCATCAACCATATCATTGCCATCGTCAACAGCTCGCGGTGTCACGTGTCGATGGCCAGTGAATTTGACCGGGACAAGTGGCCAGTGATTTTGTCCTCTCATGCGAGAGGAAGGGATCACGTTGACCAGCAGGGCGCAGAAACGACTGCAGGCGCTCACCCAGGTACTGTCAG
>JAJYLG010000040.1 GCA_021787985.1 Chloroflexota bacterium | reverse complement strand
AGCACCGGCCACCCGCGGTGCCCGCCCACCGCGCAGACCAGCAACCGATCATCCCTGGCGGAAGGCTGCAACAGCAACACTGCGGACAAAATCACTGGCCAGTTAAGCGGACAGAATCACTGGCCTATGACAGTACGTGCGCCCGCCGGTTCTTCTCAGTGTGACCAGCGCCGATCCGCCGGGGTTGCGGCTGACGGCCGGCGTACGATGATCAGCGCATAGGGCGGAGGACGAGCGATGGTGACGACGACCGGCAGGACCCAGCCCCGCAGCGAGGTGCGCGACCGCATCGCGGAAGCGGCGACGAAGCACTTCTCGACCAGCGGCTACGCGGGCGCTTCTCTGCGCCAGATCGCCGAGGATGCGGGCACGACGAAGCCCATGATCTTCTACTACTTCGGCAGCAAGGAGGGCCTCTACGCCGCCACCATGCAAGACGCGTTCGACCGGCTGCGCGCCACGCTGGAACACGTCGCCCGACCCGAGTTGCCGCCTCTGGAGCGGATCGCCACTTTGCTGCGCGCCTACCTGGAGCGGTTCGCGGCCGACGAGCAGCGCACCGCGCTGGTGCTGCGTGAGGTCTTCGGCCTCGGCGGTGTGATGCAGCGCCTCGGCGCCACGCTCGAGCAGGCGGTGCGACTACCGATCGAGCAGATCATCCGCGACGGGCAGCGGACTGAAGTGTTCCGGACGATCGACCCGAAGGGCGCGTCGGCCGCGATCTTGGGGATTGTCAACCACTTCATCCTGCGGCGCGTGTTCAGCGGCGAACCGGTGGACGTCGACGCGACGCTGGAGCACGCCGTTGGCGTGTACGGCCGCGGTCTGCTGCGCGAAGCGCGAAGTGGCTGACCGCCGCGGGGCGTTCGACGCACGGACGTAACGGGCGAATCAGCTATCGGACTCTTCCTGATCCTCGGCACGGCTGCAGTCTCGGCACAATCCGAAGATGGCGAAGTGGTCAAGCACCGGCCGGAAGCCGTACTCGCGCTCGATGTCACCGCCAAGGCGGTCGAGGTGCTCGTGATTGATCTCTTCCACCGCGCCGCAAGCGGTGCAGATCAGGTGGTGATGTCGCTCGCTCCGCGCCCACTCGTAGGCCGTATCGCCCGTGCCCATGTCCGTCTCGGTGACGAGGCGGAGCTGCTTGAGCGTGTGCAACGTACGGTAGACGGTGGAGATGTCCACGTACGGGTAATCCCGCTGCACGCGGCCCAGCAGGTCGCTCGCGGTCACGTGGCCCCCGGCGTGGCGCAACGCCGTGAGGATCATCATGCGCTGAGGCGTGAGCTTGTGGCCGGCGCGCCGGATGACGCCAGCGGTATCCTGTTCGCAACTCATCGAGCCCGGGGCCTCCGTGGGGGTGCAGACTCAGTGTAACAGCGCATCCGGGCAGGAAAGGGAAGAGACGTGCTCGCCGACATCCGCGACTGGGTGTGGATCGTGACCGGTGTGGCCTGGGGGGTCGTCACGCTGCTGCTCGTGCTGGCCGTGATCGTCGTGTCGTGGTACGCGGTCCGCTTTGGGCTGCGGGCGCGGCGCGTGGCCGAGCGCGTCGTCGAGCCGCGGGTGCTGAGCCTGGCCCGGCGGCTGGGGGAAGAGCGGCAGGCCGCCCGCGAGACGGGCGACCGCTTTGGCCCACGCCGGTTCGCGTTCGTGATGCGAGACGAGTTGCAGCCGCTCCTGCCGCGCCGGCGCCGTCGCCGCTGGTGGGAGCGGGCGCTCCGGTAGGCGCGCTCGTGCTCGGAAGACAGCCGGTCCTCCGGCCGGCGGCGCGCGTGCCGCATCCGGCGCGCCTGCAGCAGAGGCGCCGCTCGATACAATGCTGGCGTTGCGGACACGCAGCGTACTCTCGCGCTCCGGGGAGACGCCAGCCGTGAGCGAACCTCCGAACCACACGATCACCGCGGTCCCCGGGATCACCGTCGGTCACTTCACCGACCGAGTCGCGTGTACCGGTTGCACGGTGGTGCTCGCGCCACCCGGCGGCGCCGTCGCCGCGTGCCACGTTGCCGGGGGCGCTCCCGGCACGCGCGAGACGGACGCGCTCCAGCCGGGGAACCTGGTCGAGCGGGCGCATGCCGTGCTGCTAACCGGTGGCAGCGCGTTCGGCCTGGATGCCGCGGCGGGCGTGATGCGCTGGCTGGAGGAGCGCGGCGAGGGCTTCCCGACCACGGCCGGGCCCGTGCCGATCGTGGCGGCCGCGGTGCTCTTCGACCTCGCGGTCGGTCGCGCGGACGTCCGTCCGGGCGCGGCGCAGGGGTATGCGGCGGCCCGGCTCGCCGATGCTGGGCCGGTCGCCGAGGGATCGGTCGGGGCCGGGACGGGCGCGACCGTGGCGAAGGCCGGCGGCATGGCTCGCGCGCTCAAAGGGGGCGTAGGCAGCGCGGCAACCCGGCTTGTGGATGGGGCGCACGTTGGAGTGCTGGTCGCGGTGAACGCGTTCGGCGACGTGGTGGACCCAGCCGACGGCATGCTCATCGCCGGGCCGCGCACGGATGACGGTGGGATGACCTGCACCTCGGACCTGATCGCCCGCGGTGAGCTCAGCGGCCAGATCCGCGGCCTGACGAATACGACCCTGGTAGTCGTCGCCACCGACGCGTTGCTCGACCGCCCGCAGGCGCTGCGCGTGGCGCACATGGCACATGCCGGCATCGCTCGGGCGCTGCGGCCGAGCCACTCACCCGGCGATGGGGACACGGTCTTCGTGCTGGCGAGCGGCGGCGGACCGGCCGTGGATGCGGCCGGCGTGATCGCGGCTGGCAGCGTCGCGGCCGATCTGACGGCCGCCGCCATCGACCGCGGCGTAAGGCTGGCTCATGGTCTCGGTGGCCTGCCGTCCGCCGCGGAGTGGCGTTCGGGGCGCTAGCGCGCTGGCAGCTTCGGTCGCGGCTGCACCTTCTGCTCGTAGGCGAATGCCGCGCGGATGACCGTGCCGTCCTCGCCGTGCCGGCCGACCAGCATCATGCCCACGGGCAAACCCTGCGACACGCCGCACGGCACGTTCATCGCCGGGTGGCCGGTGATGTCGAACGGGCACGTGTTGGGAAGCATCTCCAGCGCTCGGGCGACATACTCGGGCAGCGACGCGCCTGCGGGTGGGATCGGCGTCGCCTTCATCGGGGTGGTAGGCATCACCAGTACGTCGGCCTCACGGAGCGCCTGGTCGTAGGCGTCCTGCAGAAGCCGCGCGAGGTTCTGCGCCTTGGCGTAGTAGCGTCCGTGGTACACGTCTTGCATGTACTGCCCGATGAGTATGGTCAGCTTCACTGTCGGCGAGAGATCGCGCCCGCGGGTGATCCGGCCACGGGCGTACGCGTCGAGCAGGCTGGTGCTGTAATGACCTTTCCAGTTGGTGCCCATGCTGTTCCCGGCGACCATCAACGCCGTCGCGCCCTCGAAGGCGATCCCGTTGAAGAGGTGGAAACCGTCCCGATGGAACGGCACGGATACCTCGCGGACACTCGCGCCGAGCCGTTCGAAGGCATGGGCGGCCTCCGCCACCGCTGCATCCACGTCCTTCTCCGATGCACCCGGCCAGTCGAAGCCTTCGCGGACGATGCCGATGCGCATGCCGCTGACGTCGCCGGTGCAGTAGGTGAGGTAGTCCTCTCCGGGGCGACCGCTCTGACGCGGGTCAAGGCCGTCCGGTCCGGCGATGGCCGACAGCATGAGCGCCACGTCACGGACGGTGCCGGCCATCGGTCCGGTGTGGTCGAGCGTGAGCTCGATGGGGAAGACGCCGGTGTACGGCACCAGGCCGTAGGTGGGCTTCAGACCGTAGATCCCGCACCACGAGCTCGGCATGCGGATCGATCCCCCTTGGTCTCCGCCGACCGCGAGGTCCACTTCGCCGACCGCGACCAGTACCGCGCTGCCACTGGAGGAGCCGCCGGCGGAGCGCGTCGGGTCGTGGGGGTTCCTTACCGGGCCCGTGTCGGACGTGTGACTGCCGCCGGAGAAGCAAAGGCTCTCGCACACCGACTTGCCGGCGATCCGCGCCCCGGCCGTGAGCAGCCGCGTGATCACGGTGGCGTCGAACTCGGGGACGTAGCCCTCGAGCACCGCGGTCCCGTTCATCATCGGCACACCGGCGACGCAGACGTTGTCCTTCACTGCCACACGCTTGCCGGCGAGCGGTCCCTCTGCCGCACCCGCGACGTCGCACCGCCGGTACCAGGCGCCATACGGGTTCTCCTCGGGCGTCGGCCAGAAGCCGGAGGTCCGTGGGTACCGCACCGGCAGTTGGGGCTCCGGCAACTGATCGAGGCGCGTGTAAGACGCCAACGTCGGGACGAGGAGCTCGGCGTAGCCGGCCAGCTCGGCGTCCTCGAGCCCGAGGTTGTATCGGGCGCTGATGGTGCGCAGCTCTTCGAGCTTCGGTGGACGGACGGGCATGGTATCTGACCTCCCTTTCTTTCTCCTGGCGTTCTCGGTCGTGCGTGCTCGTTACCGATTATGGTGCAAGGTAGCGGTACAGGTCGGGATGGTGTCGGATCTCGTCGCTGGGACCGTGGAGCACGATGTGCCCGCGCTCCAGGACGTATGCGTAGTCGGCGACGCGCAGCGCGAGGTCCACGTGCTGCTCCACCAGCAGCACGCTTCGGGTCTGAGCGAGGGCGATCAGGCGCTCGGCGATCTCTTCGACGACGGCGATCCACACTCCTTCGGTGGGCTCGTCGAGCAGCAGCAGGGCGGGGTCGGAGAGCAGTGCCCGGCCGATGGCGAGCATCTTTCGCTCACCTCCGCTGAGCGTCGCGGCCCGCTGCGATAGCCGTCGCCCGAGCTTGGGGAACATCGCCAGGACCTGGTCCATCGTCCCCGAGCCGCGCGGGGCACCCATCGCACCCACCCGCAGGTTCTCGGCGACCGTGAGTCCGCCAAACACCGCCTGGTCCTGGGGCACGTAGCCCAGCCCAAGCCGTACGAGCTGCTCGGTGTGCGCGGCGGTGCACTCGCGTCCGCGGACTGCCACGGCCCCGCGAAACGGCTTCACCTCGCCGACGATCGACTTCAGCAGCGTGGTCTTGCCCGCTCCGTTGCGGCCGAGGACAGCCACACTGCCGTGCGACGGGACGTGTAGGTCGACGTTGAACAGCACCTGGCTCGTCCCGTAGCGGGTGCACAGGCCGCGGACATCGAGGACGCGGTCGTCACGCCCGTGTGACGTAGACCCTTCGGACTGCTTCACTCGACGCGATATACTCGGGAGTGCCCTCATCCAGAACTGCTCCTTCATGGAGCACGGTCACGACATCACACAACGTCCGTATGAAGTCGAGGTCGTGCTCGACGATGAGAATGGCGGTGTGCTCTTTGGCCCTCGCGAGGAGCTGGCCCGTGATCCGTCGCTCCTCGATGCTCATCCCGCCGGTTGGCTCGTCCAGAAGCAGCACTCGTGGGCGGGTAGCCATGGCCATCGCCAGCTCCAGCCATTGCTGCTCGCCATGGGACAAGCCGCCGGCGATGCTGTCCGCCTGGTGCAGGAGGTTGAACTGCCGGAGAGACCGGACGACATCTTCGTGCAGGCCGCGACGCGTGCCCGACCGCATGAGAGTCGGCCAGGACCCTCGGGCCTGCAGAGCCAGCAGCACGTTGTCGTACGCGGAGAGGCCCGCGACGATGCTTGTCACCTGGAACGTGATGCTGAGGCCTCTGCGGACGCGCTGGTGGGGGGGAAGCCGCGTCACGTCGGCGCCAGCCAGGGTGATGGTCCCCCGGTCGGGCAGCACGGACCCGGCCATGGCGTTCAGCAAGGTGCTCTTGCCCGATCCGTTCGGGCCGATCAGCCCGTGGACCATGCCGAAGCGAACGGCCAGGTCCACGCCGCGCAGCGCCGTGAAGCCGGCGTAGTGTTTCTCGATGCCGCGGGCCTCAAGCACTGGCGCTGCCAACGGTCTCCTCCTCGCTCACGTCAACCGGGACCCGTTTCGGCTTCGCTCTGCGGTCCCCGAACGTCGGCATGCGGGCGCGGTCCGAGATCACCGCGCCGATGAGGCCATTGGGCAGGAACATGATGACCAGCAGCAGGATCCCACCCAGGATGACCGGCCACGCCGACGCGAATCTTGTCGACAGCTCCAGGCTGGCATATTCCATGACGAACACGCCGCCAACCGCGCCCGCGAGCGTCCCGACCCCGCCGACGAGGACGTAGAGGACGGCCTGCGTGGAGGTGAGAACACCCAGCAGGTTCGGGCCGGCAAACCCCTCGTGAAAGGCCGACAGCCCGCCGGAAAGCCCGGCCACTCCGCCCGCCAGGGCGAACACGAGCCACTTGTAGGGCGCCGTGCGGTAGCCCAACGCGCCGACGCGCGATTCGTTGTCGCGGGCGGCCGCCAGGACGAGACCGAACTGGGAGCGCGACAGGTAGCGAAAGGCCAGGTACACCGCCACCAGCAGTGCGAGCGCGACGTAGTAGAATCCCCGCCCCGGTTCGAGGTCCGCGCCGCCCAGCGTGGGGAACGGCACGCCGGAGACGCCGTTCTGCCCGCCGATCTTCGACCAGCCCGCCGCTAACCGCTGCGCGGCGTACGAGGCCGCAAGTGTCGCCATGCCGATGTAGATCAGGCTGGCCGGCCGTCGGCCAAGCAGCAGAAAACCTCCGAAGAGCGACGCGACGACTAGCCCTGCCAGCATCGCCAGCGGGATCGCCACAAAGGCCGACGTCATGTCCGCGCGCGTCGCGAGCAGGGCGGCCACGTACGCACCCAGCCCGAAGAACAGCCCCTGGCCGAAGCTGAACACGCCACCCTGCCCCCAGGCGAAGTCGAAGCTCAGCGCCAACAGGCTGAGGATCAAAAGCCGCGTAAGGAAGATGACCTGGAACTGCGACAGGATGAGCGGGAGCGCGGTCGCGAGCAGAAGCGCGAGGACCTCGATCGCAGGAAGCGTCCTGGCACTGCCGCGCATGGCTCTCGGTCTCAAGCGGGCTCGCGTGAAGACAGGCACCACTCTACTTCACCCCCTGCACGCATTCCTTCGGGTCGATGGCCCCCAGGTTCTTCTCGATGGTGTAGCTGCCGCTGTGCGCCTGCGCGATGTACATGTTCATTCGGGCGTGGTTCTGACCAGGGACCATCTCGGCCGGCCCGCCGGGCCCTTCCGCGATCTTCGCGTGGTCGAGCGCCTTCACCACGTCCTGCTGCTTCAGAGAGCCGGCCTCCTTGACGGCGGCCTCCCAAAGCTTGAGCCCGCGGTACACGCCGGTGGCCGCGCTCCCCGCCGTGAACTTGGCGCTCCCGGGGAACTTGGTGTTGTAGGCGTCGAGGATCTGCTTGCTGAATGGGTCCTCGATGTTCTGGAAGAAATCCAGGCAGCTATAGAGCCCTTCCATGGATTGCGCTGGAACGATGTTCAGCAGGTTCTCGTCGAAGTACACGCAGGCCACGCTGCCACCGCGCTTGGTGAACCCAGCGGTATAGAGCTGCTGAAGGAACGGCGTGATGCCGGGAGGGATCACCGTAACGAAGACGACATCCGTGCCAGACGACATGATCTTGTTGACAACGGTGCTGTAGTCCGTCGCGTCGATGGGGAAGTACTCCTCGCCCGCGACCTGGCCGCCGCTGGCGGTGACCACTTGGCGGACGCGGCCGTTCAGCGTGTGCGGCCACACGTAGTCCGCTGACGGAAGGTAGAACTTCTTGGCCCCGGTCTTCTGCATCAGCCAGGGAATGAACGGGTCGACCTGCTGGGCGGGAACGGGGCCGCTGCAGTAGATGAGCGGCGTGCACTCCTTGCCCTCGTAGAGTTGGGGGTAGATGTAGAGGGTCTTGCCGCGCTCCACGAGCGGTCCTTTGATCGCCTGGCGCATGGAACTGGTGATGCCACCGACCACCAGGTCCACGTGGTCTTGCTGGATGAGCTTCGTGGCCTTGGTTACGCCGACGCTCTCCGTGGACGCGCTGTCCTCGAGGAAGATCTGGATCTGCCGCCCGAGCAGTCCTCCCTTCGCGTTGATCTCATCGACCACCATCTTGGCGGTGTTGGCGTCGGCCACCCCCGCGTAGGCCAGCGCGCCGGTCAGGTCAGTGAGCACGCCCAGCTTGATGGGGCCCTTGTCGCCGCTCGCGCCGCCTCCGCTCGAGCACGCGGAGAGGAAGCTACCGCCGCCCGCCGCGACGAAGCCGGCGAGGAGCGCCGACCGGCGCAAGAACGTGCGGCGATCCATGCTGTGGTCGCTGAGGAACGATGTGTCTGCCATGTTTCCCTTTTCCCTCCTACCCACGATGTACCAGGCCGTTCGGCATGAAGCGCATGAGCGCGATGGCGATCACGAACACCAGGGCGTCGGCGAGCACTGGCGCCACCACCCAGGGAAGCACCCCGCTGCCCAGGCCGACCGCGCCGGCGCCGAGGATCGGGCCTTCGAAGCTGCCGACTCCGCCGACCATCACCGCCAGGAACGAGCGGACTAGGAAGGTCACTCCGAGGTCGGCGTACAGGGCGAACAGCGGGACGATCAGCGCGCCCGCGAGCCCCGCCAGGGCGGAGCCGAAGGCGAACGTCAGCGCGTAGACGCGGCCGGTCGCAATCCCTGATGCGCGGGCAAGCGAGGCGTTGTCGAGGGTGGCGCGCACCTGCAGGCCGACGCGGGTCCGCTGCAGGAGGAGATAGGAAGCCGCGATCACGGCGACGGTGAGCAGAACGATGGCCACGCGCCATTGCGAAAGGTAGACGTTGCCAATGGCGAAAGTTCCGGAGAACGGGGCGACGACGACCTCGCTCCGACCGTGCAGGCCGGCGCGCACCGACTCGCGGATCATCATGCCGACCGCCCAGGTCGCGAGAAGAGCCGAGATGGGCCGGCTGTAGAAGTGGCGCACGACGCTTCGCTCGAGCAGGAGCCCGGCCGCGCCGACGACGATCGGCGCCAGCACGATGCCCAGGCCCACACCCAGCCCTACCTTGTGCGCCAGGTAGACGGTGAACGCGCCGAGGAGCACCAGCTCGCCGTGCGCAAGGTTGAAGATGCCCATCATGCTCACGATGATCCCCATCCCGAGTACCAGCAGCACGAGGATCGAGCTGAGACTCAGGACGTCAAACGCAATGCCTGCCAGCCGCGGAACGTCCATGCCCTTGCCCCTCCTGCAGACCGGGCGGAGCTGCGCCGCCCGCGACTGCCTGATAGATATGCGGACATTGCGGCAAGGTTAACCCTGCCGCTGCCGTGATGTGCGCTACACCTATCACGGTCGGGAACGCTTTGTAACCGCCTGGTGCATCCGAGAGTACGGCGCACCATCCGCCGGCGCAACCCCCGCCTTGCCGGCGCGCATCCCTCCCGCGGGCGTGACCCAGGTCTCGTATCTTCCGACAGCCGCCCGCGAGTACACGCTCGCGGGTCGAGCGGTTGGGCGGGGTGTGAGACCCCCCGCGGCCGAGTGTCTGCAGCTCGGAGGGCCGGGTCCCTCCTCGCACCTCACACCTTAGGGACCGCAGATTGCCGAGGAGTTGCGGGCGGATTACGGCCGTGTGTCGCGCCGGCGGAAGCGGCGCCGGGCTGGAAGCGCGGCCCAGCGCGGGTCGTGGGTCGCCGCCAGAAAGATCGAGCGTCCGCGACGCATTGACACGCGCCGCGCGCGTGGGATGATGATTCGGGAACCGCCACCGACCGTTTCGGCGGTGAGCACAATCAGGGGGTTCGGCATGGGCCGACCCGGGGAACTTCGCTCCAACTCCGCTTGGATCCACGGCGGGACCAAGACGGGCCGCACGACGCCGATGCGCGCGTCCCGCTGTGAACCGTTGCCGGGACGCGCATGGAACAGAGCAGCTTTCCGCCAGTAGGGATCTTGGGGCGTGGCAGGCTCGGCCTCAGCCTGGCCGGCGCGCTGCGTACCGCCGGGCTTGACGTCGAGGTGCTTCCGGGGCGTGCCGCCACCGACCGGCCCGTGGTCTTGCTGTGCCTGCCGGACGACGCAGTGGCGACGCGCGCGAGCGCCGGCCCATGGCGGTCCGGCCAGCTGGTGGCGCATTGTACCGGCGGACTCGGCGCGGACGCGCTCAAGGGGGCGCGCGATGCCGGTGCGCGCACGGGGTGGTTCCACCCACTGCAGACGTTTCCGACCGGCGGACACGGCGCCCGCTTCCGCGGCGTGGCGGTGGCCGTCGACGCGGATGCGGGCGATGACCGCGAGCTGCTGGTGCGACTGGTCGAGGCGCTCGGCGCGCGGCCGATTCGTGTGCCGGCCGCGTCGCGGGCGCGCTACCACGCGGCCGCCGTGATGGTGGCAAACGGGCTGATCGCGTTGGCGGCTGGCGCAGCCGCGCTATGGCAGGAGTGGGGCGTGCCCCGCGACGAGGCGCTGTCGGCCCTGCTGCCGCTGATCGAGGCATCAGCGGCCAACTTGCGGGAGGTTGGCCTGCCGGGCGGGCTGACAGGGCCGGTCGCCCGCGGCGATGTGGAGACCGTGCGACGCCACCTGGAGGCGCTGGAGCATGCGCCGTCCGCGCGTGACGCGTACGTTGCGACGATGCGGCTGGCCCTGGAAGTGGCGCGCGAGCAGGGGCTCGAAACCGTCAAGGGCGAGGCCGTGGGCGCCGTGCTCGGCGCGGCGACCAGTGGGCCAGCGGATGGGTCTTCGGCTGTTGTGACCGGCCGGGGCCGGAGGAGGGTCACGGGATGCGCTTGATGCTGAGTGGCAAGGTCCACCGTGCCCGCGTCACCGAGGCGAACCTGGACTACGAGGGGAGCATTACGGTGGACGCGGAGCTGCTGACCGCCGCGGATATCGTCGAATACGAGCAGGTGCACGTGCTCGACGTGAGCAACGGCGCGCGTCTGACCACGTACGCGATCCGCGGCAAGCCGGGAGGCGGCGAGGTGTGCATCAACGGAGCGGCCGCCCACCTGGTGCGGCCGGGAGACATCGTGATCATCCTCGCGTACCGGAATGTGAGTGATGCGGACGCCGCGGACTGGCAACCGCATCTGGTGTACGTGGATGAGCAGAACCGCATCGTGCGTACATCCCGCGACATGGTTCTGGTGCACTGAGGGAGGAGGAAGCGCCATGGCACGCCTTACCACCCTGGATCTGCGGGAGATGAAGTCCCGCGGCGAGAAGATCGCCATGCTCACCGCCTACGACTACCCGACGGCGAAGCTGGTCAGCCAGGCCGGGACCCGGGTGCTGCTGGTCGGCGACAGCCTCGGGATGGTGGTGCTGGGCTACGAGACCACGCTGCCCGTGACGCTCGAGGTGATGATCCATCACGCTCGCGCGGTGGTCCGCGGCGCGCCCGAGGCGCTGGTGGTCGTCGACATGCCCTTCATGAGCTACCAGGTGAACGCGGACGAGGCGGTGCGGAACGCCGGTCGCGTTCTCCAGGAGACCGGCGCGCAGGCCGTGAAGCTGGAGGGCGGTGCGTCGGTCGCTCCGGTGGTCCGGCGCATGGTGGAGGCCGGGATCCCGGTGATGGGCCACGTCGGGCTTACGCCGCAGTCCGTCAACGTGCTGGGCGGCTACCGGGTGCAGGGCCGGACCCCGGCCCAGGCGGTGAAGCTGATGAACGACGCCGCCGCCGTGGAAGAGGCCGGGGCGTTCGCCATCGTGCTGGAGACGGTGCCGGCTCCCATCGCGAAACGGGTCAGCGAGCAGCTCTCCATCCCGACGATCGGCATCGGGGCGGGGCCGTTCTGTGACGGACAGGTGCAGGTGGTGCACGACATGCTCGGCATCTGCGACGAGTTCAAGCCGCGCCATGCCCGCCGCTATGCCGACCTGGCCGGCGTGATCCGCGGCGCGGTGGCGCAGTACGTGCACGATGTGCAGGGCGGTGCGATGCCGGGCCCGGACGAGTCGTTCGGGTTGCGAAAGATGCTTGAGCAGTCGGGGGGTGAGGCTCCAGAAGACGCCATCCCCTACACGCCGCCGGTGCCGCACGGCCAGTAGCGTGCGGGTCTGCGACACCATCGCCGGGCTGCGCGAGGCACGCCGCCCGCTCCGCGGCCCACTTGGGTTCGTTCCCACCATGGGCGCGCTGCACGAGGGGCACGCGTCGTTGGTGCGCCGCGCGCGCCAGGAGTGCGCATCGGTGGCGGTCTCGATCTTCGTCAATCCGACGCAGTTCGGGCCGCACGAGGACTTCGCGCGCTACCCACGCACGCCTGACGTGGACCTGCGATTGCTCGAATCCCTCGGGGTGGACGTCGTCATTATCCCTGACGCGGACGAGATGTACCCGGCGGGGCACGTCGCGCGGGTCACCATGTCGGGCTACCCGGCGCGAGGGCTCGAGGCGGCGGCCCGCCCCGGGCACTTCAACGGCGTGGCGACCGTGGTCGCCAAGCTCTTCGCCATCGTGGCTGCGCAGCGCGCGTACTTCGGCCAGAAGGACGCGCAGCAGCTCGCTGTCGTCCGCCGCATGGTGACTGACCTCGACATCGACGTGGAGGTCGTCGGCTGCCCCACCGTCCGCGAGCCCGACGGACTGGCGATGAGCAGTCGAAACCGCTACCTCTCTCCCGACGAGCGGCGTTCGGCCACCGTGCTCTACCGCGGGCTGTGCCGCGCACGCGAGGCGTGGCACGACGGCGAACGGAGCCCCGGCGCGCTCCGCCGCGCGATCGTCGGCGAGCTGCTGCTCGAGCGGGTTGTCCGGCCCGAGTACGCCGCGATCGTTCATCCGGATACGTTCCGCATCTATCGTGGCCGTGTCGACGGGCCGGCCTTGGCCGCCGTAGCCGCACGTGTCGGCACGACGCGCCTGATCGACAACGCGTCGCTCGACTGACCGAGCAGGGTTTTACGCGGACGCCATCCCCGGATCGCGATCTCTTAACCACCCGCCCAGGCGCCGAGAATACGCTGAGGGCACATGGCGCGCGGTGTCCCGCGGGCGCTGGAGGGGGAGACGGGTGGCTGTTGCGCGGCTGCAGGCGGAACGTCTCGAGTTCCGTGCGATGAATACGGACTGCTTGCTGATCGTGGCCGCGCGGCCAGAGGCCGCCGCGCTTACGGGCGCGCTCGAGCGCGCCGCCGCCACGGTGCGCGACCATGAAGAGCGGTTCTCCCGGTTCCTCCCTGACAGCGAGCTGAGCCGGCTCAATGCGTCGGCCGACACCGAGGTGCGGGCGAGTGCATCGTTCGCCCGCGTGCTCGCACGCGCGCTCGAGTACGCTCGCCTCTCAGACGGTGTCTTCGACCCGGTGGTGCTGGCCGACCTGGAGGCGCTGGGCTACGATCGCACCTTCGAAGACGTTCGCGCCGCAGGACGGGCGGCGCCGCCGCCGGCTCCGGAGTCGCGCTACCGCTGGCGGGACGTGCGTGTCGAGCCGGGTCGGGGACTGGTGCGGCGGCCGGTCGGCGCGCGGATTGACTTCGGCGGGATCGCCAAGGGTTCGGCCGCCGATGCGGCGCTCGTCGCGTTGGGCGGGTTCCCTGGCGCGCTGGTCGACCTGGGTGGCGACATCCGCTCGAGGGGCACGCCCGCGGACGCGGACGCGTGGGTCATCGGTGTGGAGGACGGCCGCAGCGAGCAGGGCACCGCGCTGGACTACCTGAAGCTGCGCGATGGCGCGGTAGCCACCAGCTCCGTCCGGCGGCGGTGGTGGGTCAAGGACGGGGAGATCGCGCACCACATCCTCGACCCCCGCGCCGGCCGGCCGGCACGGTCAGGGGTCCTCCAGTGCACCGCGATCGCCGACCTCGCCGAGCACGCCGACGTGGCGGCCAAGGTGGGCTTCATCCTCGGACCGGGCGGGATCGACGAGGGCGGACGACTGGGCCGCGCGCTCGGACTACGCGGCATGGCCTGGCTCACCTTCGGCGGCGAGTACCACCGTACCCCCGGTTGGGAGCAACACGCGCTTCGACAGTAACGGCGGGGCGACCCGTCAGTTGCCCGTGACGACCCAGCCCCATATAGGTAGAAGAGCGTGCCATGTCGCTTCCGCTCTTCATGCTCATCGTGTTCCTTGTGGCGGTCGTCGCAGGCGCCTTCGGCGCCTGGTTGGGGCTTGGCGGCGGCGTCTTCATCGTTCCGGCGCTGACGCTGGCGCTCGGCGTCAACGTCCGCTACGCCATCGGCGCGAGCATCGTCTCGGTGATTGCGACATCGAGCGGCAGCGCGGCCTCCTACGTGCGTTCGCGCGTGACCAATATGCGGCTGGGAATGCTGCTCGAGGTCGGCACCACGTTGGGGGCGGTGGTCGGCAGCGTCGTCGCTACCCAGGTCCCCGTCGCCGCGCTCTTCATCACGTTCGCGGTCGTGCTGCTCTACGCGGCGGCCGTGATGCTGCGGCCCGTGCAGGAGCACGCCCATCTGGCGCCGGCCGACCAGCGCGGCGTTGCTCGCTGGCTGGGCCTGGGCGGGGCATACCACGACGAGGCGCTTGGCCAGACGGTGGAGTACGGGGTGGCCCACCCCGGGCTCGGGCTGGCGGCGTCAGGCGTCGCGGGCGCGGTAAGCGGGCTGCTGGGGGTCGGCGGTGGCATCATCAAGGTGCCGGCGATGGACCTCCTGATGCGCGTGCCGATCAAGGCCGCCAGCGCGACCTCCAGTTTCATGATCGGCGTGACGGCGGCGACCAGCGCCGGCGTGTATTTCGCGCGGGGCGACGTACATCCCGCGCTGGCCGCCCCGGTGGCGGCGGGAGTGCTGGCCGGCACGCGACTCGGCACGCGTCTGCTTGTTCGGCTGCGGGGCGGCACCACCCGTCGCGTGTTCGCCGTGGTGCTCGTGTTCACGGCCGTCCAGATGCTGCTGCGAGGACTGCGGTGAGGCAGGGCAAGTCCGAGCTGCGCGAGCGCGAGACGCGGGAGCTGACCGAGATGGAGGTCCTGGTCTCTCGGCTGCTGCGTGGCGGGGTGCTGCTGAGCGTGGCGCTGGTACTACTGGGGGTCGTGATCCTGCTGGTCACCGGCAATACCGGGACCGGGGACTTCCGTGGGCTGTCGGCCAAGGAGCTTACCGCCTACGGCGCCGGCGGGGCCTCCTCGTTCCCGCACGACCCGGTGCGGGCGCTGAGCGACGCGCTGCACCTTCGCGCCTATGCCGTCATCGCCGTCGGCCTGCTCGTGCTGGTGCTTACGCCCGTCCTGCGGGTGGCGCTCACCGTGGTGACGTTCGTCCGCGAGCGCGACTGGAGCTACGTGGTGATGACGCTCACCGTGCTGACGATCCTCTGCTCGGCGCTGGCGCTCGGCCGAGCGCTCTGAGCGCTACCGCCGCCACTCGATCCGCTTACCGACCAGCCACAGCAGGAGCAGGGCCTGGCCGCTCACGATCGCCAGGTAGCCGAACAGGTGCGGCATGGAGAGCGGTCCGCGGAGCGAGCCCTTGAGCGCCTCGACCAGGTAGGTGGAGGGAAGTACCCAGCGGGCGGCCTGCAACGCCCAGGGCATGTTCTCGGGAGGGATGCTACCCATGAACAGCACCAGCATCATGACGAGGTTGCCGAAGACGGCCGCGAGCTGATCGTCACGCGCCGCCAGCCCGAGCCAGCCGCCGATCCCGGCGAGCGCGAAGGCCGTGGGAGGGATGAAGAGCAGCACCTCGAGATTCGGGACCCGGGAGATGCCGAACATGAGCGACCCGAGGATCTGCACCGCCAGCATCCCGGGCAGCGCGAAGAGCAGGAACGCCCCGGCGACCGCCGCGACGAGGAGGCCAAGGGACACGGGCATGGCGGCGTAGTAATCGAAGGCGCGCGTGAGCCGCATGAACGCGACCCGCTGTGCCAGCATCGATTCGCTGCTGATCGTCAGGCTCAGCACCACCGATCCCTCGACCACCTGCCGGCCGACGGCGGAAACATCGGTCGCGTGGCGGTTGATGAGCCACACCAGCACCACGATTCCTACCGGCATGACCGTGGAGACCATGATGTAGGGGCGCCATGCCAGCCGCACGCGGGCAAGCTGCATCCGGAAGAGGATCCAGAACTGCACGGGGAGCGACGCGGCTCGTGCGGCGGGCATGGGTCGCACGGGGCCCAGGACTTGCGCCTCGGTGGTCATTCCTCCTCCAGCTCCTGCTCGCCGCCGAGGGCGAGATATACGTCCTCGAGCGTCGTTGTGAGGATGCGGAAATCGCCCAGCAGCTCCAGCGGCACGCGTTCGAGCAGCGACCGCACGACCGCGGTCGCGCGGTCGCGCGGGGCGAGGAGCGCGAGATGTCGCCCGTCGTCTCTGACGACCTCGCCGAGGTCATGCACCGCCGCGCGCAGGGGCTCATCGCCGTCGCGCGCGGTGATCTCGACGCGGACGCGCGCGTCGACGCGGCGCTTCAGCTCGCCGGGCGTGCCGAGCGCCAGCACGCGGCCGTGGTTGATGATGGCAACGCGGTCGAGCACGCGCTCGGCCTCCAGGACGTTGTGGGTGACGAGGATGATCGTGGTGCCGCGCTCGCGCCGAAGCTCGAGCAGCAGGTTCCAGACGTCGCGCCGGTTCGCGGGGTCCAGCTCGTTGGTGGGCTCGTCGAGGATGAGAATGGGCAGGTCACCGACGAGTGCCGCGGCCAGTGAGGCGAGCCGGATCTCGCCGCCGGAGAGCCCCTCGAGCAGCCGGTCGGCGAAAGGCGCGATGGGCAGGCGATCGAGCAGCTCGTCGGTGGCACGGCGCGCGCGGTCGGGCGCCATGCCGCGGAGGCGCGCGGTGTAGTAGACCGCCTCGCGGGGCGTCAGGTCGAAGAGCGCCAACGGGCGCTGACCGAGAAACGAGACATAACGCGGCACTTCCCGCGCGGAGTGTGTCACATCCTGGCCGAGCAGCTTGATGACGCCTCCGTCCGGCTGCATCAGCCCGGCGAGGAGGCGCACGAAGGTGGTCTTGCCGGCTCCGTTGGGCCCGAGCAGCCCGAAGATCTCACCCGGCCCGACCGTCAGCGAGACGCCATCGTTCGCAACGACCTTACCCTTGAGGTACGTCTTGCGCAGATCCGCGACGTCATAGACCGGCGTCATCAGCGATCCTCATACGTGTAACGATCGTATCGGTGCCCGGCGGGCGGGACAACGCGAGCCTGGTCGCCAGGACGGCGGGGCGACGTCCGGGAGTGGCTGCGCGTACACTTTCTTCGCGGAATCTTCACGGGCCCGTAGCTCAGCGGCAGAGCGGTCGGCTCATAACCGACGGGGCGTAGGTTCGAATCCTGCCGGGCCCACCACCGCTGGCCAGGCGCCAACCAGCGTCGGGGACGAGCCCCCTGACCCGGACGCTGAACATGGCGACGATACGGCCGCGGCTCTCCGCACGCCGCGCCTCTGCACCCAGAGCTGAGGCTGACTCGTGCCGGCCAACGTGGCGGCGGCTTCAGCGCCCGCGTCGGCCGGCACGAGCAGCGCTGGCTATCCGCGGCGCGGGCGGGTCATGCTCGGCTGCCCACGGCCTTGGCCACTCGGGTGCCCAGGTCGCCGTCGACCGAGCGCCAGTACTCGATGGCCCGGCCCAGGACGGCGGGGGTGACGCCCTGGGACAGGTGGCCGGCCAGGTTGGACACCAGGCGCGCCTTGGCGGCGTCGTCCATCACGTCGCGGTAGAGCATGCGGGGCTGCACGAAGTCGTCGTCATCGCGATGCCGGCTGGCCGCCGCGCGGGCGATCTCGCCGCTGACCTGCCACCCGAGGTCCTCGTAGCGCGGGTCGGCCTGGGGCCCGCCGTAGGAGTTCGGGGCATAGACAGGTTGGTTGCCGCTGTGCTGGTAGCGCATGTGGCCGTCCTTGTTGTAGCTGTGGACCTCGGCCCGCGGCTGGTTGATCGGTAGCTGCAGGTAGTTGGGGCCGATGCGGTAGCGGTGAGTGTCGGGGTAGCTGAACAGCCGGCCGAGCAGCATCCGGTCCGGGCTCGGGCCGATACCGGGCACCATGTTGGCCGGCTCGAAGGAAGCCTGCTCTACCTCGGCGAAGTAGTTCTCCGGGTTGCGGTTGAGCACCAGGCGGCCCACCTTCACCAGCGGGTAGTCGGCGTGCGGCCACACCTTGGTGAGGTCGAAGGGATTGAAGCGGTAGTCGGCCGCATCCTCGAAAGGCATGATCTGGACGGAGAGGGTCCAGGAGGGGTGCTCGCCCCGGGCAATGGTCTGATAGAGGTCGCGCAGGTGGAAGTCAGGGTCCTCGGCGGCCATGGCCTTCGCGTCGGCGTCGGCGAAGAACTGGATGCCCTGGCCGGTCTTGAAGTGGTACTTCACCCAGAACCGCTCGCCGCCGGCGTTCACCCATGAGAAGGTGTGGCTGCCGTAGCCGTTCATGTGCCGCCAGGTCCGGGGGATGCCGCGGTCGCCGAATAGCCAGGCCACCTGGTGGGCCGACTCGGGCGAGAGCGTCCAGAAGTCCCACTGCATGTCGTTGTCGCGGGTGTTGGTGTCCGGGCGGCGCTTCTGGGAGTGGATGAAGTCCGAGAACTTCTGTGGGTCCCGGATGAAGAAGACTGGTGTGTTGTTTCCCACCAGGTCGTAGTTGCCCTGCTCGGTGTAGAGCTTGATGGCAAACCCGCGAGGATCCCGCACGGTGTCGGCGCTGCCCAGCTCGCCAGCCACGGTGGAGAACCGGACGAACGCCGGCGTGCGGGTGCCCTTGGCGAGAAAGGCGGCCTTGCAGTACTGGCTCAGGTCCTCGGTCGCCTCGAAGAATCCGTGGGCGCCGCCGCCCTTGGCGTGCACCACCCGCTCGGGTACCCGCTCTCGGTTGAACTGGGCCATCTTCTGGATCAGGTAGTGGTCTTGCAGCAGGATGGGGCCGTCGGGGCCCACCGTCAGCGAGTGCTCATCGCTGGCAGCCGGGATCCCGGCGTCGGTCGTTGTCACCGGTCGTCGCTCGTCGCTCATGTTCCCTTCTCCTTGCTCGTGTCCACGGGCGGCCGCCACCGCCCGCGGGATCGTTGGCGGGCGGGGGACATGCCCAGCAGGTGTATTCGGCCTCGTCCAGCGGGTAGCCGGCGTTCGTCACCACCTCCAGGCACCGAGCGTATCTCGTGGCGCTGTCGACACCGCCGACGGGTGCGCAGCCCCGGCGCTCGAGGTGGTGGTTGTCGTCGGCTGGCGCATACGACGGGGCGGATGCCCGATCGGCGCCCCCAGCCTACCAGTCCGGCTGGCTCGATGGGCGGCAGCGCGGCTCCGGGTTGCCGCGGGCTGTCCGCCACGATTCGACGCATAGTCTAGCACAAGATCAGGACTCAGTATCGTTGTTGTGCCTATCTTGTCGCAGGTCGTTCGCCGCCTCGGCGATGCGGACCACTCGCCGCGAGGGCCGCCGTGGAGCGTCGCGGCGGCGTCGGGATCCCCAGGAAGGGGAACTGGTCCTTCATGTAGGCGGCCATAGGCCGCGCCCGGTTCGGTTCGCGGCATGCCGCGAGGGTCTCGGTCAGCCGGTCTCGCAGGACGGAAGCGAGCTGCTGCGTGGTCATGGGCCGTTTGCCTTGCGCCGGGCGGCGGCCTGCCCCCGCGGATCGGCGGGGGGGCCGTCGGAGCGAATGTTGCCAGATCCGCCAGACCGCGCGGCCCGTGCGGGCCGCCGAATCGCACGCAGCGAGCTCACCCGGCTCCTCACTGGCCGACGAAGCGCGGCTCGCGACGCTCGCGAAACGCCCGCACTCCCTCGCGGGCGTCCTCCGTGCGGCGGACCTCCGCGCTCAGGCGCGCCTCGAGGCCGAGCCCGTCTTGCAGCGGCATGCCCAGGCCGTGCACCGCCGCACGCTTCGTCGCCTGCACGGCGAGCGGCGCATTGCCCACCACGGTGCGGGCCATCTGGAGGGCGCGCTCGAGCAGTCGGTCGGCGGGCACCACCTCCTGCACCAGCCCGATGCGCAGCGCCTCGTCCGCGTCTACCATGTCGCCCGTGAGCAAGAGACGGAGCGCGTTGCCCAGCCCGACCATCCGGGGGAGTCGCTGCGACTGCCCTGCGCCGGGGATGATGCCGCGCCGGACGCCCATCGTCCCGAAGCGCGCTGCAGGCACGGCGATGCGGACATCACACGCGAGTGCGAGGCCAAGCGCGCCCGCGAGGCAGTAGCCGTTAATGGCGGCGATGACCGGCTTCCAGACCTCCATCTCAGCCAGGGTGATCACGGCGCGCACCGGTCCGTCGCCCTCGACCAGCTCGGGAATGAGGGTGGCCAGGTCCGCACCAGTGGAGAACGCGTGGTCTCCCGCCCCGGTGACGACGCCGACGCGCAGGGCGGGCTCGTCGCGCAGCCGTTGCCAGACCGCTTGCAGGGCGTCGAGGGTGTCGCGGTCCATCGCGTTGTGGACTTCGGGTCGGTCGATGGTGACGAGCAGGATGTGCTCGTCGACCACCTCGGTGCGGACGGGCATGGCGACTCCTCCGGCGTCAAGTTCCGGGTCCGTCAGAGGCGGACGCCGGTGGGTGAATCGTGTCACCGAGCGGGCGGGCGAGCAACGCGTGGATCGGACGTCTGCCCTGCGCGCCCGGCGCTCGTGCCACGGCGAACATGGCAGGGGAACGGGCCGGTTGGCTAAGCTGGGTGCGGGAGCAGCAGGATGACCACCGACACGAACGCGGCGCTGCGCCTCCCGGAGGCCTGAAGATGGAGATCGCCGATGTCGCCGCCCGCCTCGCGGCCTATCAGCCGCGCAGGCTGCAGGCAAACGGTACCATCCCCGCCGCGGTGTTGGTGCTGCTGGAGCCGGCGGTCGAGGGACCTGCGGTCGTGCTAACGGTCCGGACCGACGAGGTCGAGCACCACAAGGGCCAGGTCTCGTTCCCGGGTGGAGCGCGCGATCCGGAGGACCCGGATCCGTGGCACACCGCGCTGCGTGAGACGAGCGAGGAGATCGGCGTCGACCCGCGTGATCCGCGGCAGCTCGGTCAGCTCGACGAGATCGTGACGACCTCGGAGTTCCTGGTCACGCCGTACGTGGCCGCGTTGGCGCGCTCGCCATATCCGTATCGTCCCAACCCAAGCGAGGTGGCGGAGGTGCTGCGCGTGCCGCTCGCGTGGCTGCTCGACCCGCGCAACACGGTCTGGGAGGAGCGCGACTATCACGGCCGCAGGCTGGCGATGCCGGCCTATTGGTGGCGGGGCACCCGGATCTGGGGCGCCACCGGTCGCATGTTGCACGATTTCCTCGAGATCCTGCGGAGTGGCGCGGCGGCCTGAAGGTGCGGGTGTACCTCGTCCGCCATGCCGAGTCGGTGGGAAACGCGGCCGAGATCTTGCAGGGGCAGCGCGACTACGGGTTATCCTCGCGCGGCCGGATGCAGGCGTCGCGGCTGGCGGAGCGATTCTCTGGCATTCCGCTGGTGGCGATCTACAGCAGCCCGCTGGCGCGCGCCCGTGAGACGGCGCGCCTCATCGCCCGGCGGCCGGGCCTGGCCGTGGTCGAAGAGCCGGGGCTCCTCGAACGGGCCTTCGGCGCCGGCGAGGGGTTGACGCGGCAGGAGCTCCTCCGTCTGTTCCCCGAGATCGTGGCTCGTAAGCAGCGCGAGGAGACCGCCTATTACCCGGGCGAGGAGTCACGCGATTCGTTTCAGCGCCGCGTGGTGGACTCCATACGGGCGATGGTGGAGCGGCATCCCGACGGCGACGTGCTGGCTGTGACGCACGCCGGCCCGATCAGCGCCTACTGCCTGGCGGTGCTCGCCATGCCCTTCGTCCGACCCGTCCCGTTCGTCCTCGAGAACGCGTCCGTCACCGTGGTGGAGCACCGCGATGGCGTGGCGACGATCGAGACGATGAACGACACCTGCCAGCTCAGAGGCCTGGCGTAAGCAGCCGGCGTAACGTCCCTGCTTCTCCCATGTGCTCCGACAGGTGAGTGAGCGTGTGTTCGGCGACATGGATCGCTGGCCAGCGGAGCGTGTCAGGCCCCAGTGCCATCTCGACCGTGCGCTCCAGCGTCTCCGCCGGGGCGCGGTAGAGCGCCGCGAGCGTCCGGCGCACGCGGTCGGCGACCTCGAGCCGGAGCCGACCGGGGCTGCCGCTCGCACGGAACTCGGCAGCGCGGTCGCGCTCCATTGGCTCGCCCAGCGCCAGATGCCGCACCCAGTACTCAGCCGACGTCGTTGCGTGCGTCACCACCACGTAGATCGAATTGCCGTCCGCGAGGGGCCGCGCGTTGAGCTGCTCCTCGTCCAGCCCGTACGCCTGCTCCATCAGCCCTTGGACGAGCGCCGCGAGCCGCTGCGCGATCTCGCGCACCCGCTGCCCATAGCCGGCCACGCGCGCTCCCGGCAGCGGGATCTCCCGCTCCTCGCCGACGAGCATCTGCTCGCGACCGCCGATCCAGGCGGGCACATCGGCGCGCGCCTCGGCCAGGCGCGGGTCTTGCTCCCAGGCCGCCAGGGAATGCTGGTCCGCAAACCACAGCTCGGCCACGCCGTCATACGGCTGGTCATCGAGCGCCAGGCTGATGGTGTAGCGCATCATCCCCGGGACGCCCGCGATCGCCGGGGCGTGCTTCTCGAGCCACCATCTACGGTAGTCCTCACGGGTCGCCTGTGGGTTGCGGCGCAGGAAAAGAACGCGGCGGATCACGGCGGTTCCTCCATCCCCCTCGTTTCACTCGTGCGATGGGCACGCTCGCGGCGGCGTCGCCAGCCGCGGGCCAGGTCCGGCTCCTCGCCCAGCTCGCCGGGCTCGTAGTAGCGGTTCTGCTCGGTACCCTCCGGCCGGTGGGTCTGAAGGGCGACGTGCTCCGCCTCCACGTGCGCGTACTGGTAGCCAGCGCCATAGCCGAGCTCGCGCATCAGGTCCGTCACCGCGTTGCGCAGATGGAGCGGCACCGGCGCCGCGGGCGTGGCGCGCGCGTCGCGCAGCGCCGCGGCGTAGCTGTGGATGGCGGAGTTGCTCTTCGGCGCGAGTGCCAGGTAGATCGCGCACTCGCTCATCGGCAGGTACCCCTCCGGCAGGCCAACGAAACGCACCGCCTGCTCTGTTGCCGTCGCGAGCAGCAGCGCGCGCGGGTCGGCCAAGCCGACGTCCTCCGCCGCCAGGATGACCATCCGCCGTACGATGAACAGCGGGTCCTCACCGCCCTCGATCATGCGCGCCATCCAATAGAGGGCGGCGTCGGGGTCGCTGTCCCGCAGTGACTTGATGAAAGCGGAGACGAGGTTGTAGTGCTGCTCGCCCGCGCGGTCGTACTGCGGGATGGGGCGGTCGAACGCGGCACGGACCGTCGCCGCGTCGATGCGGCTTCCCTCGGTGGCGGCGGCCGCGAGCTCGAGCGCGTTGAGGGCCACGCGTGCGTCGCCTCCGCTGGCGTCCACCAGCAGCCGTAGCGCCTCCGGGTCGAGCTCGAGGCTCCGGGCGCCGAGGCCACGCTGCTCGTCGACCAGCGCCTGGCGCGCCAGGCGCTCGATGTGGGCAGGCTGGAGCGGCTTGAGCACCACGATCCGCGTGCGCGAGAGCAGCGGCCCGACCACGGTGAACGACGGATTCTCGGTCGTTGCGCCGATGAACACCAGCGTGCCGTCCTCGACAAACGGCAGCACGACGTCCTGCTGCGCGCGGTTGAAGCGGTGGATCTCGTCGACAAACAGCACGGTCCGCCGCTTCTCGAGTGCCCAGCGCTCGCGTGCCTCCTCGGCGGCGCGCCTGAGGTCGGCGACGCCGGCCGTCACCGCCGAGAGCTGCCCGAATTCGGCGTTCGTCCCGTGGGCGAGCAGCCGGGCGACCGTCGTCTTCCCTGATCCAGGCGGCCCCCACAGGATCATCGATGGCAGGAAGCCGGACTCGATCGCGCGGCGGAGCGCCGTGCCGTGGCCGGTGACGTGCTCCTGTCCCAGCACCTCGTCCAGGTCGCGCGGACGCATCCGCTCGGCGAGCGGCGCGGGCGGTCGCTCGCGCGCGGTGGCGGCGGTGAAGAGCGTGGGCCGGGCCGACCCGCGGCGGGTCATCGTGGCCCGAGTGTATCTCACCGGCCGGTCGCCCGTCCGCGCTACCATGCAAGCGCGCCACGGACTGGAAGGAGCGGGAGGCGGGCGACGGTGGCCGACTGTGCGAGGCTCGATAGTACGCGGGTGCATGCGTCGAGGAGCGGCGTGGACCTGGCCGGCGAGGTTTGGCCGGGCGCGGGAGCCCCGCTGCTGCTGCTGCACGGCCTGGCGTCCACCCGCCACATCTGGGATGTCGCGATCCCGCTGATCGTTGGGCCCCTGCCGGTGCTCGCGTTCGACCAGCGCGGGCACGGCGAGTCGGGCAAGCCCGGTCGCGGATACCGCTTCTCCTCGCTGGCGGCCGACGCGCTGGCCATGGCCGACGCGGCGCGCCTCCCGCGCCCGCTGGTCGTGGTC
This sequence comes from Chloroflexota bacterium, assembly GCA_021787985.1. Classification (GTDB taxonomy): domain Bacteria; phylum Chloroflexota; class Dehalococcoidia; order DSGV01; family DSGV01; genus JAJYLG01. Next base: position 4,919 of record JAJYLG010000040.1, on the reverse strand, counting down.
GGGCACTCGTGGGGTGCGAACGTGGCGCTCGCGCTCGGGACGCTCCATCCGCAACAGGTGGCGGCGCTCGTTCTGGTAGACGGCGGGCTCACGAACCTCCAGGACTCGGGGATGAGCTGGGAGGACGCCGAGCGGCGGATGGCCCCGCCCGACCTCACGCGCTTCACCCGCGAGCAGCTCGTCGCGATGGTGCGGCGCGGGCGGCTGGGCGAGGTGTGGTCACCCGCCGTCGAGGCATCGGTCAACGCCTTGGTCGAGGACCTGTCAGACGGGCACATCCGCGCCCGTTTTCCCCGCGCCGACCACATGCTGGCGTTGCGCGCGTTGTGGGAGCAGCGGCCGGCCGAGCTGCTGCGGGGCGTCCGCGTCCCGGTGCTGGCGGTCATGGCCGGCGCGGACGGCGGCTCCTGGGTCGACTCGAAGCGGCGCGCCGTTGAGCGAGCGCAGGCGGTGGCACCGTCGCTGGAGGTCCGCTGGTTCGACGACGCGGTGCACGACATACCGCTGCACCGACCGCGCAGGCTGGCGGAAGAGATGCTCGGATTCCTACGCCGCCACCCACTTGCGCCGCCGGAGGCCGGCGACACGGCCCAGGGCGCGGGCTAGCACGAGCACGAACGCGCCCGCGATCGCCCAGGCGGCGTTGTGCCAGAAGGCGTTGAAGCGGACGAACCGCGTGCCCTCGGCCGAGATCTCGATGTAACCGTACGGCAGGATCAGCCCGCCGCCTCCGCCGCCGCTGCCCTCTGGCCGGTCCTCCGCTTCGCTCAATGTCACCGGGGCGGCTCCGCGGTGCGCGTGCGCCAGGCCGCGCCCGGCGCCACCACCGAACCCGAACGCGGAGCGCGCGACCGGAATGACCGTGCGGCCGTGGGCCGAGACCGGCTCGCCGAAGATCGTCCGTGCCGAGGCGCTCTCGCCGACTCGGCGGATGATGCTCTCGACCACCTCGCTGGCTGCCGGCGAGTCAGCCCCTGGCGCAGGATTCGTAGCATGCTCGACCATGGTGGTGCCCCCGTTCAGACATCCAGGTAGGCGACGGTGACGCCCTCGCCGCCCTCCCCGGGAAGGGCGAACTCGTAGTGTTTCACCAGCGGCGTGGCGTGCAGCAGCTCGCGCACGAGCCGCCGCAACGTGCCCGTGCCCTTCCCGTGGATGATGCGCACAAACGGTAAGCCCGCGCGAAACGCCTCGTCAAGGAACGCCTCGACCCGCGGCATGGCCTCGTCGACGCGTTGCCCGCGTACCTCGATCTCCATCGCCGCGTGGTGTGGCAAAGGGATGACGTGCACCTCGGTGCCCGCCACTCCTCCTCGCTGGAACCGCTCGACCTGCTCTACCCGGACACGCGTGCGCAGCGCACCGAGCGCTACTTCCAGCTCGCCCTGCTCGTCGGGCGCCGACATCGCCTCCCCTGGTTCCGAGAGCCCGCGTAGCCACACGCGGTCGCCCGGCAAGATCTGCTCTGCCGGCAGTGCGGGGACATGGGCCCGGCGCGCCCGCCGGCGACGGCGCAACGCTGCCACCCGCTGCGTCGCCTCGGCCACGACCGGCGCCGCTGCGGCCACCGCCTCGATGGTCGGGCGCTGGAGCGCCCGCTGAGCGCGGCCGATTGCCTCCCGCAGCTCCGATAGCTCCGACTGTAGCTCGGCGGTCGCCTCGGCGTAGGCGGCCAGCCGCTGCCCTTCGACCTCCGTCAGCCGGCGGCCGAGCTGCTCGCGGATCCCCTCGGCCTCGCCGACCGCCTTCTCCTCGCGATCCCGCAGCTCCCGCAGCCGCCGACGCTCCTGCTGCGCCTCCGCCAGCAGTCCTTCGAGCCGGACCTGCTCCGGCGAGACGTACGCGGACGCGCGCTCGAGGACCGGGCCTTGCATCCCGAGACGGCGTGCGATAGCGATCGCGTTGGAGCGGCCCGGCAGGCCGATGACGAGCCTGTAGGTCGGGCTCAAGGTCGCCTCGTCGAACTCGACGCTTGCGTTGGCCACGCCGGGTGTGACCTGCGCGAACGTCTTCAGGGCACCGTGGTGGGTGGTGCAGACGGTGGTGGTGCCGCGCTCCAGCAGCTCCTCGACGATGGCGCGGCCGAGCGCCGCCCCTTCCTCCGGGTCGGTGCCGGCAGCCAGCTCGTCGAGCAGGACAAGCGAGCGTGGGCCGGCGTCGCGGAGGATCGCGACAATCGCGGAGACGTGAGACGAGAACGTGGAGAGCGACTGCTCGATGGACTGCTCGTCGCCGATGTCGGCGGCGATGTGGTCGAAGACGGGGACCGTGCTGCCCATGGCGGCCGGGACCGGCAGGCCGGCTAGCGCCATGCAGCTCAGCAGCCCAGCCGTCTTGAGCGACACGGTCTTGCCTCCGGTGTTCGGCCCGGTGATGAGCAGCACGCGGTGCGTGCCGCCGACCCACAGCGACACCGGCACGACTTCGCCCGGGAGTAGCGGGTGCCGTGCTTCGAGCAGGCGCAGCTCGCCCGGAGCGACTGTCAGCCAGGCTTGGCCAGGGCCTTCCGAAGGCAGATCGCAGCCGCCCAGCTCGTCGGCGTAGCGTGCGGCCGCGAAGTACTGGTCGAACGTGGCGAGGAGGTCGATGGTCGACTGCAGGCGCTCCGCCTCGCCGGCCACGCGCTCGGAGAGCGCGCGCAGCACGCGTTCGACCTCATGCTCCTCGAGCGCCTCGAGCTCGCGCACACGGTTGCCGAGGTCGACGGCGGCCAGCGGCTCGACGAAGATGGTGGCGCCGGAGCCGGAGACGTCGTGCACAATGCCGCGGACGGAGCCGCGGGCCTCGGCCTTGACCGGAAGGACATAACGGCCGCTGCGCTGCGTAACCAGTGGCTCCTGCACCGCGCCCCGCGCCTGGAACTCCGCCGATAGCTCGTCCATCCGGCGCACGAGCCGCTCGTGCTCGATGCGGTGCTCGCGCCGGATGGCCGCCAGGGCTGGCGAGGCGGAGTCCATCACCTCGCCTCGCGGCGAGAGAGCGGCCCCGAGCGGGCGCTGCAGCTCGCTCAAGTCCGGCATCCGGCTCGCCAGCTCGGCGAGGAGCGGGTAGGTGGGGGCGAGCCGGCTGATACCGCCACGGACGCCACGCGCCGCTTGCAGTGTCGTCCAGATCGAGCGCAGCTCCAGCCCGTCCAGCACGCCGCCGCGAGACGCCTTCTCCACCGGTGGGCGGATGTCGTCGGCGCCGGCGAGGTCCGGCGCACCATGGGCCGACAGGTAGCGGCGGGCCTCGGCCAGCAGCCGTTGCTGCTCCACGGCGCGATCTCGCCGGTGGTCCGGGCGCAGCGCGCGCACGTATTCCGCGCCGACCGTGGAGGCGGCGTGACGCGCCACGCGGTCGAGCAAGCGGGGGAATTCGAGCAGGCGCAGGGTTCGGTCGTCGATCATCGGCAGCGCGGCGCCGTCACGCCAAGCAGGCCGCGCGCAGCGCGGCAGCCAGGGCGCGGTCCTGCTCGGGGAGCACCGCGCGCAGGTCCACCAGGACGAGGTCGCGCTCGACGCGCGGCACGACGGCCGGCCGGCCGCCACGCAGGCGCGCCGCCAGCTCCAGCGCTGGCGCGACCGCGGGCAGCGCGATCGCCGCGGAGTCCAGTCCTTCCTGTGGCAACGAGCCGCCGCCCACCATGGCGCGGGACGGGACTGACCGCCCCGGGATATCGGAAATCCGCAGAACAGTCCGCGCCCGCCGCCGGAGCGAGGCGGGTGACGCCGCGAGCATGCGCAGCAGCGGGAGCTCGCGCGCGGCCGTGCCCTCCTCGTAAGCGGCCAGCGTGGCGTCGAGCGCGGCCAGGTCCAGCTTGTCCATGCGCAGGGCACGGGCGAGCGGGTGGCGTCGCACGGCCTCCAGGAGGTCGGCACGGCCGGCGATGCAGCCTGCCTGCGGGCCGCCGAGCAGCTTGTCGCCGCTGAACATCACGACGTCGGCTCCGGCGGCGAGCGACTCGCGTGGCATCGGCTCGTGCGGCAGCCCGAACTGCTCCGTGGGGACCAGCGCACCGGAGCCGAGGTCATCGAGCAGCAAGCAACCCTGCTCGTGAGCCGCCGCGGCGAGCTCGGCCAGGGGTGGTTGGGCCACGAAGCCGCTGAGCCGGAAGTTGCTGGCGTGGACGTGAAGGACCGCCGCCACGTGGTCGTCCATCGCGGCCACGAAATCGCGCGCGTACGTGCGGTTGGTGGTGCCGACCTCGACCAGCTCCGCCCCTGACTGCCGCAGGACGTCGGGAATGCGGAAGCCGCCGCCGATCTCCACGAGCTGGCCGCGGCTGACCAGGACCTTGCGGCCGGCGCACAGCGCCGCCAGGACCAGCAGCACGCCTCCGGCGTTGTTGTTCACCGCCGTCGCGTCGTCCGCGCCGCACACGCGGGCGATGCGTGCGGCCACGTGTGCGTGCCGGTGGCCGCGCTCGCCCGCTTCGAGGTCGAACTCGAGATTGGAGTAGCCAGCGGCAACGGCGCGCGCCGCATCGAGCGCCCGGGCGGAGAGCGGCGAGCGGCCGAGGTTGGTCTGGATCAACACGCCGGTGCCGTTGATGACGGGGCGCAGGGTGCCCCCGCGCAGCGCGACGATCTCGCGCGCGACCTCGTCCGCGAGCGCGGCAAGCGGCGGCGCCTCGATGCCGTCGGTCATGCGCGCACGCCACCCCGCGAGGACCGCGCGCGCAGCGATACGCGCCAGAGCGCCGGCGGGGTCCGCCGCCAGGACGGCCGGCTCGCGCAACAGGCGATCGACGGAAGGGATCTGTCGGAGCTCAGGCGTGTGACGTGTCACGCCGCTATTCTACGTGGTGCTTGCGCCATAGGCGGCCGCGGGCTACCACGGAGCGTAGACGGTACCGGGAGAGGAAGAGAATGACCGGAGTGCTCGATGGATACCTGGTGGTGGAGGTAGCCAACTGGCTGGCCGCGCCCTCGGCGGGC
>JAJYLG010000121.1 GCA_021787985.1 Chloroflexota bacterium | reverse complement strand
ATGAGCACGCCCCGGCGCGCTCCCGTCCCCAGCGCTGCAACGAGGGTGACGGGGATGGAGATCACCAGCGCGCACGGCGCGGCCGCGACGATGAATACGGTGGCGCGGGTGAGCCAGGTGAGCCACGATGCCCCGGCCAGCAGCGGGGGTAGGAGCGCGAGTAGGGCACCCGCGAGCAGGACGGCGGGACTGTACCGCGCCCCGAAGCGTTCGATGAAGCGCTGACTCTTCCCTTTACGCTCTTGCGCCTCCTCCACCATGTGGATGATGCGGGCGATGGTGTTGTCGGCGGCGGTCTTCGTTGCTCGTACCTCGAGCACGGCCTCGCCATTGATGGTGCCGGCGAAGACGGCGTCACCGGGCTTCTTCTCGACCGGCACACTTTCGCCCGTCACCGGCGCCTGATTCACACCGGACACTCCGGCGCGTACCTCACCGTCGGTAGCGACCGACTCGCCGGGCTTGACGACGAACACGTCGCCGACCGCCAACTCCTCGGCCGAGACCTCCACGTCCCGGCCGTCGCGGCGGACCAGCGCGGTCTTGGGCGTCAGGTTCATGAGCGCCTTGACGGCCGAGCGCGTCTTCTGCTCCGTGTAGCCTTCAGCGGCCTCGCTGATGGAGTAGAGGAAAGCGAGCATCGCGCCTTCCATGGCCTGTCCCATCGCCGCCGCCACCACCGCGGCGAGGCTCATGAGCAACTCGATGCCGATGCGGCGCTCAAAGACCAACTCGACGATGGCCTCGCGGCCGAAGAACGCGCCCCCGACCGCGATCGCAACCAGATACGTCGCGAGCGACACCCCCGGCGGCGCACCGGCGGCCCCGAGAAGCCAACCCAGCGCCAGCAACAAACCGGACGTTGCAGACGCCACGATCTTCGGGTTGCGCCAGAGCTTAGGCGGCGGCGCGCCGGTCTCCTCGGCAGGCGGAAAACCGAGCGTTGCAAGCGTGCCCTTGAGCTTCTCAGGAGTCGTCGCTCCCGGCTCGAACTCGAGCACGACCTTTGCCGACTTCGGCAGGACCCGCACCTCACGCAGTCCCGGCACCCCGGCGAGCCCGCGCTCGAGCCGCGCAGCGTCGTGCTCGCAATCGAGGTTGGCCACGTGAAGGCCGAGCTTTCGCACCCTGGTGTCCGTCAATAGGCCTCCGCGCAAGGCGCCTTCCGTCCGGCGTCGACCGCGCCGCGTGCGCCGCAGCCCTGCGTCAGCGTAGTCTCATCTCGCGGATTCGGCGACGATCTCGAGGACGGTCTTCTCGACCTGCGCCGCGACCTCGTCAATACCGGCGTCCGGGAAGAACTCGGAGATCGTGGTCGGCAGCATCGTGCTGAGGTGGGTCGTGCCGCCCTCGACGTAGACGCTGATCGGGCAGGGGAGCATCAACGAGATCTTCACGTCTCGGTTGAGCACCTGACTGGCGTACTTCGCATTGCAGACCTCCACGATCTTCAAGGGTTCGCGGGGGAACCCCTTCTCCGCCAACGTCGCCGCGACGTCGTGGGTGTGCAGCACCCGAAACCCCTTCTCTGCGGCGATTCGCTCCACGGCCGCGACGGCGTCGTCGAACGACTTCCTGCTGGTCAGGGTGTGCTCGAAGCCTCGCATGGTCTCCCTCCGTCTCGCATCATCGGGTACCGCGTCGGCGGGCCATGCCGCTTCAGCGGGGTTCCCGGCCTACCTCAGCTCACCTCGGATCCTTGTGAACTCCTCCGCGCTGATCTCCCCGTCAGCATAGCGCCGCTTGAGGATCTCCAGTGGCGTGTCCCTCACCGCCGGTGCACCAAGATCTGCCCGTCGAGTCAGCACTCGGACCAGGTAAACCACCCCCACGATGACCAGCGCCCAGAAGAGCAGCATGATCACCGTGCCGAACGGACCGCCGAACCAGTACCCCGGCCCCCACATTGCACACCCCGGATTCCAACCAATGGTCTTTTTCCTCTCGCCTCTTGTCTGTCCTACGGGACCCGTAGCCCCCTGGTGTGGCGGGCAACGCGCCGGGGACGGGCGAGTCGCCCAGTCCCCGGCGTAGTCACATTTCTACCAGCAGCGGCCCCAACTCATGTCGCGGCCCCCATCACCGTGCCAGCCCATCCCTTGCCAGTGCTCTGCCATCGTGCGGCCTGGGCCCCGGTGCATCATCGGGCACGACCAGCCGGCTCCACCGTGGAAGAGATCGTAGGCGTCCCCGGAGTACGCTCGCTGGTCCGGGGTGAGGAGCTTGCCCGCCGCCGCGTTCGCTTCCATCTGCAGGTCCTCGATCTGATCCTCGAGGCCGCGTACCTGCCGGCGCAGCGCAATCACTCTCCCGGGCTCGGCGTCATCGCGCGCGAGCGCGGCATCGAGCTCTACACGTCTCGATGCCAGTTCTTTCTCGATCGGGACGAGCTGCCCCTCGTACTTTGCACGAATCTCATCGGCCCTCCGTGCCTGCTCCTGGGTCAGGCGGTACTGCACCGGGGTGCGGCCGCCGTACCAGCCGCCGCCGTCCCACCATGGCGTCTGCGCGGCCGCCAGGCCGGCCAGGCTCATCAGACCGATGGTGGCAGCCGCGATGGCAAGGGTATTGCGAGCTTTCTTGGTCATTGTCACGCTCCTTTCATCTCCGACCATGCAGACGCCCCAGGCGAGATTTCATTACGCGCTCACTCCCAGTCGCATCCCGGGCCCCAGCAGCGCTCACCCCTGTCCATACCCTGTGGCGAGGTCATCATCTTCTGCATCCAGCGACCTCGCTCGTCACAGACCGAGATGGCCCGCTGGAGCAGGTCCGCGTCGCCCCCGCGTGCTGCCGCGCTGAGCTGCTTGAGCACCGCCTTCTGGTAGGCATTCACGCCCTCGAGCTTGGCAAGGAAGAGCTTGAGGCGCGCAGCCGGCGCTGGGCGGGCGTCCTGCAGCGCCAGCTCGGCCTCGCGGAGGAGCTGACGCAGCAGCTCAGGATCGATCGTGCCACGCCGCTGCGCGCCGCGCACCAGCTCGTCGAGGCGGCTGTCGGCGAAGGAGAGGCGTAGCTCAGCCCGACTCTCCGGCGCGGTCGTCAGGGCAAACGTCACCCGCTCGGTGACCAGCTTGAGTGGGTAGAGGAGGTCGCCGGGGACGCTGCGGGCGGAAGCCGTACCGATCCCAACGACCGCGACGAGCGAGGCCGCGATCGCCGTTGCCCAGCGCAGCGCGGGCAACCGCCACCACGCCGCGCCGACGCGCGGTCCTGCGCCGGCGATGGACCGCATACTGCCACGTGGCAATGACGCACCGATGCGAACCAGAGCGGCCTGCACGGCCTCGCGCCGTGGTTCGGGGCGACCGAGCGCCCGCAGCTCGCCCGTGAAGGCGAGAAGCGGGCCAAGCTCCGCCGCGACCTCGGGGTTCCTCGCGAGGCATTCCTCGACGCTCTGGCCGCGCCCCAGCGCATCGAGGCATTGATCGAGGATCAGCGGAAGATTATGCTCCATTGCCGCCTCTGGCCTTCCCGGCCAGCTCCTGCCGCAAGACTTCCAGGGCGCGGAACTGCAGGGCGCGCACCGCGCCCACCGAGCGGCCCTGGACCTCGGCGATCTCGCCCGCGTCGAACCCTTCGACGAAGCGCAGGTGCACCACCTCGCGTTGCTCGGGCGTCAGCTTCTTCAAGGCCCGCGCAAGTTGGTGGGGGAGGACGGAGCCCTGCTGCTCCCGCGGGTCGGGTACGACCTCGGCCAGTTCATCGGTCAGTTCCACCTTGCGCTCCCGCGCTGCTCGCCGGTACGAATCCGTGAGCAGATTGGTGGCGATCCGGAACACCCACGCCGGAAAGAACCCCTTTTGCCTGGGTAGGAATCGCATGACGCGGACGCACACTTCGCTCGCCAAGTCCTCGGCGTCCTCCCGCCGCGCACCACGGTGGAGCATGAACCGGTAGACCTTTGGATAGAACTCCTCGCACAGGCTCGCAACCGCCTCCGGGCTGTGCGCTCTTGCCGCGCCCACCAGCCGCGCCAGTTCCGCCTCGTCCAACCACCCTCCTTCCCCACCGGTACAGACGGGGCAAGTGACCCGACGTTACGCAGCAATGCGCGGGCCAACGGCTTTCGGGCTCCCCAACGGGAGCATCACGGACCGTCCTTCAGTACGGAATCAGAGGTGTCGCACCCACAGCCTACATCCTCGTCCAACCTCGCAGTGGGAGCACCGGCGAGAGGCGGGCGAAACTCGACCTGGATCGTGTTGTGACCGATGGCGAAGCGCTCGCGCAGCATGGTGCCGAGGCGGCGAAGGAGGTCGGGAATCGAAGCCGAAGCGGTCTCCACGTGGGCGGAGAGTGCCACGAACCGGCTGCCGATCGACCAGATGTGGAGGTCGTGGACGCCGGCCACACCCCTCACGCCCGCGATTGCGTCACGCACCTGGTCGATGTCGAGCCCGCCAGGGGCACCCTCCATAAGGATGGCGGTCGCCTCGCGCAGCAGGCGCCAGCCGGAGAAGAGCACCACGAGGCTGATAAGTACGGAGGCGGCGGGGTCCGCCCAGCGCCACCCGAAGGCGGCGATCAGCACACCTGCGGCGATCGCCTGGACGCTGCCGAGCGTGTCCGTGAGCACGTGCAGCCACGCGCCGCGGGTGTTCAGGCTCTCGTCCTTGCCGGAGCGCAGGATGGCCAGCATCGCAAGGTTCACCAGCAACCCGCCCGCCGCGATGGCGGTCATCAAGAGGGCGCGGACTTCGGGCGGCTGGTGTAGCCGGTGGTACGCCTCGACGAGGATCCACACCGCGGTGGCGGCGAGAGTCGCGCCGTTGACCAGCGCCGCGAGGATCTCGGCCCGGTAGTAGCCGTAGGTCTGCCGCCCCGAAGGCGGCCGCCGCGCGATCCGTGCGGCAAACAGCGCCAGCGCCAGACCGGCGGTGTCCGACAGCATGTGCGCCGCATCCGCGAGCAAGGCCAGCGAGTTGGCGAGCAAACCGCCGGCCACCTCGGCCGCCATGTACGTGGCCGCCAAGACCAACGCCACGGCGAGCCGCCGGCTGGCTTGCATGGCGGACCGCGCCCCGTGCCGGTGCTGGTGTCCTGCGGTGCTGGAGCGGGACCGCGTGTCCTCGCTCACGTCAGTGACCCCTCCACGCCTTGCCGCGACGAACGGAGCACGCCGGTTTGCCGCGCCATTGTCTCCACATGGTCAAGCCGACGTCAATGCGGAGACTCAAGTGTGCAATGTCGCGAACGTCGATCGGCCGGCGTCCGCGGTCGCGCCGTGGTCACCATACCACCGCACGGAGCGCTCGCCGCGCCCCCGTGATCCTGGTCAAGCGTGGACGCCGAGGCGCCGCATCCTGGTGAGAGCGAGAGATCGCTCGCGGCTACTTCAGTGGTGTCGAAGCTGCGGCCAGGGATAACCGGCGCGCGTCGGGTTCCACGAGCCGACCGTGATTGAGGACGATTCGCCGTTGAGCGAGGTCGCCGAGGGTACGGTCGTGGGTGACCACGACGACCGTCTTCCCGCTCCGGTGTAGTTCGCGGAGTATGGCGAATACCGCTCCCTCGTTGCTCTCGTCGAGGTTTCCCGTGGGCTCGTCTGCGAGCAACAGGCGGGGTTCGTTGACGAGCGCGCGGGCGATGCAGACGCGCTGCTGCTCGCCTCCCGAGAGTTGCGCCGGGAGGTGGTGCGCACGCTGGCCCATGCCGACCGATTCGAGCACGCGGAGCGCCTGCGGCTCGTCCACCAGCGAGTGGAAGTACTGCGCCAGCATCACGTTCTCCAGGGCCGTGAGGTAGGGGATGAGGTGAAACTGCTGGAAGACGAGGCCAATGTGCTCGCGCCGGAACGCTGCCGCCTCGTCGGGGCCGAGGGTCGCCAGGTCCATGCCGAGCACGCAGGCGCGCCCGCTGGACGGACGGTCGAGCCCGTCGAGCAGGTTCAGGAGTGTGGTCTTGCCCGAGCCGGACGGTCCCATCACCGCGACCCATTCGCCGGGCGCCACCGTGAAGCTGACGCCGTCGAGCGCCGCGACGCCGCCC
>JAJYLG010000120.1 GCA_021787985.1 Chloroflexota bacterium | reverse complement strand
CCACTGGCGGGTGACGCCGACCGCAAGCACGATGGTGAGGGCCTCCACGAACTCCACCACCGAGGCCAGGAAAGCCGGCACCGCGGCCACGAGCGTCTGCATCAAGTCTCCTGTTGTAATAGCTGCTACATCCAACGAATGCTACTGAGTCATGCATACGGCGGTCAATCCCCAGGTGGGCCGCGTCGTATCATCCGCGCACGCCAGTCCGCCTCGGGGAGCGGCAGCGCTCCCCGCCGGCCAGCCGCGGCGCACGTCCCGGGGAGGATCGAGTCCGGGGAGGAGCGCAGTGAGCACGGTCGTCGCCTCGCAGCCCACACGCTTCGTGGTGCTGGTCTACCGCGTGCCGCCGAAACCGACGGCGAACCGCGTGTACGTGTGGCGCATGCTCAAGAAGGTCGGCGCCGTCTACCTGCAGCAGTCCGTCTGCGTCTTCCCCCAGAACGCTCGGGTCGCGCGCGACCTCCAGCCCATCCTTCGCAAGATCGAGGAGTCTGCGGGGGAGTACCACGTCCTGCCGCTGCGCAAGCTCCCGCCCGACGAGCAACAGAAGCTGACTGCCCAGTTCGTCGAGCAGACCGCGCGCCACTACGCGGAGATCATCGAGAACTGCGAGGTCGACTTCGTCAAGGAGATCGAGTTCGAGACGTTTCGGCAGAACTTCACGTACGAGGAGGCGGAGGAGATCCGCAGCGAGTACGAGAAGGTCTGCGCCTGGTTCGCCCGGGTCCGGGAGCGCGACTGGTTCGGCGCGCCCAACCAGCAGGACGCACGGACGTGGCTGGATCGCTGCGCGACGCTGCTCGAGGAGTTCGAGGGCCGCGTGTTCGAGATGCAGGCCAGTGAGGCCGGCTCGCCTGCGCAAACAGCGCGCAGGCGGAGACGCCGTCCTGCCGGCGCCGTGCGCCCCGGTACCGTCTCCCCCGTTCACGAGGCCTGAGGTCCGGGCCACGGCCGGTCCGGCGCTGGCGACACGGCCGCCGATCGCGACTCGGCGCCGTGTGGTGGCGGGTCGTCGGGGAAGAAGAAGCAGGCAGCGGGATCCAGGCTCAGGCAGACCGTGTCGCCCCGGCTCCATCGGCGCTCGTCGTGGATGCCGACCAGACGATCGCCCCAGGGCAGTTCGACCGCGTGGTCGTACCCTCGCCCGCGAAACGCCGTGTCGGCGATCCGGGCCACGATCCCAGATTCCGACGGCGGCGCCAGGCGCACGGCGGCGTGGCGCAGCATGAGACGACCGGGGGTCCCCGCCGCCGCGTCCCTCGCTGCCGGCGCGACGGCAACGGCGTGTGCGTCGACGGCATCCAGTCGCACCCGGACCTGGTTGGGACCGGTCGGGCCCTCTGTGCTGGCGCGCAGCGCGCCGGCGAGCCCGGTGAACTGCGCCACGAATGCGCTCACCGGCCGGAGGTACACGTCCTCGGGTGTCCCGAGCTGTACCAGCCGGCCGCCGTGGAGTACCCCGATCCGGTCGGCGAGGGCGAACGCCTCTGCCTGGTCGTGGGTGATGTAGATGGAGGTCGCGGCCGCCTCGCGGGCGAGTGTGGCGATCTCCACGCGCAACCCCTCTCGCAGGCCGGCGTCGAGGTTCGAGAGCGGCTCGTCGAACAGCAGCAGTCCCGTGCCGGCCGCCAACGCCCGGGCGAGCGACACGCGCTGCTGTTCCCCACCCGAGAGTTCGTTCGGGAACCGCTCGCCGAGCCCGGCGAGCCCCACGCGCCCGAGAAGCTCGCGGCTCCGCCGCGCCGCCTCCGACTTCGGCAATCGGAGGCGAGCGATGGCGAACGCGATGTTCTGCTCGGCGGTCAGATGCGGCCACAGGGCATAGTCCTGGAAGACCATGGAGAGGTCGCGGCGTTCCGGCGCGACGTGGTGACGCTCCCCGTCCGCGACCAGCCGGTCGCCGATCGCGATCCGCCCTGCCGAGAGCCGTTCGATGCCCGCCAGGCACCGCAGCAGGGTGGTCTTCCCGGAACCCGAGGGGCCCAGCAGGACCAGGAAGGAGCCCGGCTCGATGGTCAGCGACACGTCATCGAGCGCGGTCTTAGCGCCGAAGCGCTTGGTCGCGCCGTCGATCACGACGCCGGGCGCGAGGATGCGCCGATCGTCCGGCCGGCCAGGGGCGCCGCGCGTGCGGCTCGAAGCGTCCGTCCCGCTCGGCCTGTGCGCGACGGCTCCGATCATGGTGTCGCTCCCAGCGACCGGCGCCACCCCCTGGGCGTGATCAGCGCAAACAGGGCGAGCCCGACAAGGATCACAGCGAACTCCTCTCCGAGTGCCACCACGGTCATCGCCGTGCCGATGTCGTAGTGGTAGCCCGCCACGTACGAGTTGATGGCCACCGAGACGGGGGGCGACCCGGGCGGGTACAGCAACTGGGACACCGGCAGTTCGAGCAACGTCTTGGCGAACGTCAGCAGGCCGGCCCACAGCAGGATGCGCGAGAGCATCGGCAGCACCGCCCTGCGCCACGCCGACGCCGCCGAGCTGCCGTGGACACGCGCCGCATGCACGAGTGACTCCTGCAGCTGGGACACCGGCCCCACCATCAGCCGCGCCTGGCTGGGGAGCGCCGTCGCCACGTAGCCCATGAGCAGCAGCGGCGTGGTCTCATAGAGATCGAGCCCCACGTTGCCGAGCAGCGGGAGGTTGTACGCGAAGATGTATCCGGCGGCCAGCACGATCCCCGGCAGCGCCACGGATCCGAGCAGCACGAGGTCGGTGAGGCGCGCCAGTCGCCCGCCCCCGCGGGCGGCCATGAGTCGCGCGACGGCAAGCCCGAGGACCATCGTCCCCAGGGCGGCCAGGGCCGCCATGCCGGTCGAGAACGCGAGCGGCGCCGCGAGGCCGGCATCGCCCGCGAAGACCGTCCGGTAGTTCGCGAGCGTCAGCGCCGAGACGCTGATCTCCGACCCGAAGCCCTTCAGGAGCGACGCGACGAGCGCCCCGACGATCGGGGCCCCGAGGGCGAGGCCGAAGAGCAGGACGATCGAGGCCGTGGCGAGCACGCGGACGGGCGGCGACAGGTGCGAGCGGGTCGGGGTGCGGGTGCGGCCCGAGACGACCGCGTAGGTGCGCCCTCGGAGCGCCCAGGCCTGCACCGCGATGGGGATAGCGGCCGATGCGACGAGCAGCCAGCCGACGGCGGCGGCCAGGCCGAAATCCGCCGGGTTGTTGTCGATCGCCTGGAACAGCACGTAGGTGGCGACGGGGAAGTGGGCGCTGGCGGCCAGCGTGGACGCCACGCCGAAGTCGCTCATGGATTCCGCGAAGACGATCGCTGCGGCGGAGAGCAGCGCCGGCCCGAGGATCGGGAGCATGACCCGCGTGGTGCGCCACGCCCCCGCGCCGTGCACGCGCGCCGCCTCCTCGAACTCCGAGCCCAGGTGGAGCAGCGCAGCCGAGATCGTGATGTACGCGTAGGGCAGCGCCGACATCGCCAGCACGAAGACCACCCCGAGCGGGCCGAAGAACACCCCGTAGATCGGCGAGGCGTCGATCCCGAACTGCGAGAGCACGCCGTGCGGCTGCAGCAGGTACTCCCAACCCTCGGCGGCCAGGAAGGTCGGGACGAGGAGCAGGGCCCACATCATGATCGGCCACACCCGCCGTCCGGGGAGGTCGGTCCGGTGCACGCCCCAGGCCAGCGATCCACCGATCGCGACGCACAGCAGTGACGTGGCCGCGCTCACCCCCAGCGAGTCCGCGAGTCCCTGCAGGGTGGCGCCGGAGAACGCGTTGGCGAAGTTGTCGAGCGTGAACCACTGAACGCCGGCGCCGAACAGCCGGGGGGAGAAGGCCTGGACCAGGAACACCGCCATGGGCAGGACGAGCAGCACGCCGAGCACGACCCACAGCGCAGCCGGGCCGGCGAGCAGGCCGGATCGGCCCAGCAGTTGAGCAGGCAGCAGCGCCGGGTGACCGCGCTGCCGGGAGTCCGGTGAGGTCGCCCCCACGGGGCTGGCCCCCGGCTGGGCCGACGCTCCGCGCCGACCCAGCCCGAACGACCCCACCCCGAGACGGTGGATCACGGCACGATGTTGTTCGTGAACCACGTGTTGATGGCGTTCTCCCGCGACCCCCACAGGGCCGGGTCGATGGGCCTCGCCGGGACGCTCGAGAGCGGCGGCAGTGCCGGCAGCGGCTGGACGCCATCCACCACCGGCCAGTAGAGGGAGTCACCGCTGGGATCGCCCGACTGCATGACGGACTGGCCCTGCGCCGAGAGAACGAAGGCCGCGAACTGCTCGGCCTCGGCAATCGCCTGCGGCGAGGCCTTGGCGTCGATGCCGATCACGCTCGGGATGGGCGTGGCGGGGTTGATGAAGGCGGTCTTCAAGGACGGATCCTTGGCTTCGGCGCCGATGCCAGCCGAGCTCTGGATCAGCGCGATCCTGATCTGTCCACCCTCGAGCGCGTGCAGCGTGTCGCCGTTCGTCTGGTTCACCTTCAGGCCGTTCGCCTTGAGCTTCTGCAGGAACGCCTCGCCCTGAGCAACGCCACCCAGGTAGTTGAAGAGGCCGGCCACGAACGGATAGGTGGGTCCCGACACGGCCGGGTCGTTCATGCCGACCTGGCCCTTCCAGGTCGGGGACAGCAGGGCGTTCCAGCTGGTGGGCGGGGAGCTCACCGTCTTCGAGCTGTACACGAGCGTGCCCGCCATGGTCACGCCGGTGGGCACATAGCTCTTGTCGGTGGGGATCAGGGAGGACCCGAGCGAGTTGAAGGTGGCGCTGGGCTCGTACCCCTTGACCAGGTAGTTCTGCTGGTCGAGCGAGGCGAAGGCCTCGTCCCCGTCCACCCAGAGCACGTCCCACTTCGGGTTGTTCTTCTCGGCCTGGACCTTCACGAGCAGCGGGCCGGTGCTGTCGTCGACCAGCTGGACCGGGATGCCGGTGGCGGCCTGGAACGCCTTGGTCATCGCCGAGTCGTATCCCTGGGCGGAGTACACCACGAGCGGTACGGGCGATGGGGTGGCCGTCGCGAGAGGTGCAACGGTGGCGTTGGCGGCGGCAGCGGATGCGCCTGCCGCCGCGGCGGGAGCAGTCGCGGCGATCGACGGCGGAGCGGCGGTGGGCGCCGCATTGCTCACGGTGCCGCTGCAGGCCGCGAAGATGATCGCGCCTCCCGCGACGATGGCGGCGACCCGCCGACCTGGTGCACCCGCCGCCGGTGCGTGCCGGGCCACGAATGCGCGTCGCAGCCCGTAGCGGCCGAACGGTGCGCCGAGGCCCTGGTGATCAGACACGATGGGACCCTCCTCGAATGGGACGAATTCAAGCGAGCAGGTCCAGTTAGCACGCCGACGGTTAGCGGCGCGTGATGCGCGTGTGAACTTCTGATGGATGTGAGAGGTGTTACACAGACAATCGTTCCGCCGTGCCATCGGGCGCCGACTGGCGCAGCCCGCGATCAGCGCCCGGGCAGGCGCCGCCACAGCGGCCGTGCCGGCGTGTAGCTCCTGCTCCCCGTGCGGCTGCTCGGCGTGCGAGACTGCGCGGGCACAGTCGTCCCGGAAGCGATTCTCGGCAAGGCGACCGAACCCGGCCGCGGTTCCGGCGAAGAGGATGCGTCAGATACGCGTCGCGGCCGCGCGGCCGAGCGAGTCGCGGCTATCCGAACCACAGGGCGATGTCGGCGTCGGATACCGCGCTGCCCGGGGAAGAACCGGATCGGTCGCCGGGACCAGGGCCCTGCCGCGGCTCCTCGTGCGCCATACGCGACGCGCACGTGGAGTCGTGGAGCGCCGCGGCCGGTTGCCGCGCATCCTCGACCCGCGCTGCACGCTCGTCCGCGGCGACTCGGCGGCCGCCCGCCGCAGGCACGCGGTGATCGTTCATGTCCGCAGGGTGCCGCGGCCGTGTGAACGGCTCATCTCGGGACTGTGAACTTTTCGAGGACCAGCTCTGCTGGTAGGCGAGGTCGGGGTCGAACCGACACGCCGCTCACGCGGCACCGGCTCCTAAGGCCGGCGCGTCTGCCATTCCGCCACTCGCCCACGG
>JAJYLG010000119.1 GCA_021787985.1 Chloroflexota bacterium | reverse complement strand
CATCGGCGACGCGCAGCTCCCACCTCCTCACGTGGCCGCCTGCGCCGGGCGGCGCCACGCCGATGGCAATGGCGCGTGCGTGACTCCGACTCCAGGAAGGCCCACGACCGGCGCGTCCTCTTCACGGCCGCCCCACACCAGCGCCACCGGGTGACCGTGGCGCTTGACCGCGAGCAGCGGCGCGGCCAGGTCGGCATTCGGGTTCGCGCTCACGCAGACGACCGAGGCGCCGAGCGGGAATGAGCGCGTCCGTATCGTGAGCAGGCGATCAACCTCGACCAGCAGGAACGGGGTCGCCATGGCAAGCGCCTCGAGCACGCGCAGGAGCTGCGTCTCGCCCCGCGCCGGCGCCACCTCGAGCAGGCGATCAGCCTCGGGAAAGCTGCAATTGGAGAGCAGGCCGACGGCCATGCCGGAACGATGCGCTCGGATCGCCAGCGTAGTCGCCAGCCCGAGCAGGTGATCGAGCAGCGCGGGGTCGTATCCTTCCCACGGCCGCGGCATCGTCTGCAGGTCGATCACGATCACCAGTTGCACCGCGGTGGAGGGCTCGAACTCGCGCGACTGCAGCCGCCCACGGCGCGCCGTCGCCTTCCAGTCGACGCGCTTGAGCGGGTCGCCCGGCCGGTAGTCGCGAATGCCGACGATCAGCGAAGGGTCCTCGAAAATGGGGCTGCCGCCGCGCGCGGCCCCCAGCGGCCGCCGGCCCAGAGGCGCCGTGCTCGGCAGCTCGGCCGGTTGCGGATAGACGGCCACACGGTGCACCGCCGGCTCGCGCCGTTCCACCTGGAGAAAGCCGAACGGGTCCCCGGACTCGATCCGCGCCGGACCAATGCCGAAATAGCCGCGCCGGGTACAGCGGAGCGAGCGCGTCCAGCGCACCTGCTCACGCCAGCCCACGGAGGTGCTGTGCACCAGGAGACGCGCCTGCAGGGTGGGCGTGGCGCGCACTACCCCACCGGCAGGAAGCAGCGCCTCGTCGATCCGATCGCTGACGGCCACCCACGGCAGCGGCAGGAGCTTGCGATTGCGCAGACGATAGCGCACCTCCATCCGCTCGCCCACGAAGGCGCGTCGCTGGGGGACGGACCGCTCGAGCTCCAGCCGCGCCAGGGCGAGCCGCGCCCAGACCCGCGCCACCAGCCCCGCCAGCAGCACCAGCACGCCGAGCGCCAGCGGCACGGGCCGTGCCGTGGCCGCTCCGACCACGATCAGCCCGACCGCCGTCAGCGCCCACGCCGCGCGCAACGCGGGCATCTCAGCCCTCGACCGGCACCGGCAGCGCCTCGGCCAGCTCGCGCACCACGTCGGTCGCCTGCCGTCCGCGGAGCTGGTGCTGCGGGTCCAGCATCAGGCGGTGCGCGAGAACCGGCACGGCGAGCGTCTTCACCTCGTCCGGAGTGACGAAGCCCCGGCCCCGTGTCAGCGCGAGCGCCCGCGCCGCGCGAAGCAAGGCCAGGCTGGCGCGCGGGCTTGCCCCGAGCTGCAGCGCCGGGTGCCCGCGCGTGCTGCGGACCAGGTCAAGGATGTACCGCCGGACCACCGGCTCAACATGCACCTCACGCGCGATCGTCTGCACCCGCTCAGCCTCCGCCGGCTCGAGCACGGGTTGGAGCTCGCGCCACGGATCCCCGGAGCCGAAGCGCAGGAGCATCGCATCCTCCGCCTCCTCGTCCGGATAGCCGAGCGCCACGCGCAGCAGGAAGCGATCGAGCTGGGCCTCGGGCAGCGGGAAGGTGCCCTCCAGCTCGACCGGGTTCTGCGTCGCGAGCACCAGAAAGGGCCGCGGAAGCAGGATCGTCTGGCCGTCGATGGTAACCTGGCGCTCCTCCATCGCCTCCAGCAACGCCGACTGGGTGCGCGGGGTCGCCCGGTTCACCTCATCGGCGAGGACGACGTTCGCGAGCAGCGGCCCGGCCCGGAACTCGAACTCGCCGTTGCGCTGGTTGTAGACGTTCAGCCCGGTGATGTCCGAGGGCACGAGATCGGGCGTGAACTGGATGCGCCGGAACTCGCCACCGAGCGCGCGCGCCAGCGCCTTGGCCAGCGTCGTCTTGCCGATGCCCGGCACGTCCTCCACAAGGACATGCCCACCAGCCGCAACGGCGGCGAGCAGCAGGTCGACGGTCCCGGGGCGGCCGATGAAGACGTGCGTCACCGCGTCCCGCAGCTCCGCCAGCCGCGCCGCCGCCCACTCGAAGCCGTTCGCTGGTCCCGTGTCTTCCGTGCCCGGCTCCACTCGTTCCTGCCCCCGTGGGCTCCCGTAGCATACACCCGGTCGCACTCGCCGAGGCATGAGCGCGGCCGGAGACCGCCGCAGACCGGTCTTGCCCGTGGAAGGACCGCCGCCTGCCAAGGCGGGAGCGAGCTCCGGTCCTCCAGAAGGCAGCGACCCAGCACCAGGCATTGCGGGGTTTTCGGCCGAAGCTCATAATGTCGCCAAATGCCGGGGCTTCCCGGACTGTTACTGGGGGGCGACGACGGAGACCTCGACCTCGGGCGCGACGCGGCAGGCGCCGCTCGCGCTTCGCCGCAACTTCCTCCTCTTGTGGATCGGACAGTCGGTCTCAGGCTTCGGCGACGCCCTGCTCGCCGTCGGCCTGCTCTGGCTGGTGCTCGAAATGACCGGCAGCCCGATCAAGACCGCGGCCACCGCGTTCTTCGAGTTCCTACCCTACCCCACCATCGGTCTGATCGCGGGCGCGCTGGTCGACCGCTGGGACCGGCGGCTGACGATGCTGTGCGCGGATACCGCTCGGGCCATCCTCGTGCTGGCCGTGCCGATCCTCGCCGCCGCCGGCGCGCTGCGCGTGTGGGAGCTCTACGCCATCGCCTTCCTGCTGCCCGCGCTTGGCCGCCTCTTCGCCCCGGCCAAGCAGGCCTTCATTCCGGACCTCGTCGGCGACGAGGACCTCTCCCGGGCAAATGGAATCTCCGAGGGCACCGCGTACGCCGCCTGGATCGCCGGCCCGGCCCTCGGCGGGCTGATGGTCGCCGCCTGGGGGACGCGGCCGCTCTTCGCCATCGACGCGGCCACGTTCTTCCTCTCCGCCCTGACGCTCGCACTCATCCGCACCGCCCAGCGCCACGAGCAGGCCCGCGGCGCCGGGATGGCGCGGGATATTCGCGACGGCGTTCGCCACCTGTGGTCGGACCGCGTGCTGCGGCAGCTCCTGCTCCTGATCCCCGGCCCGGCCTTCTTCTTCGCCCCCATCCCCGTGCTCCTGCCGATCATTGTGCGCGACGAGCTCCACCTGACCGCCCGGACCTATGGCTTTCTCACCGCCTGCTTCTTCGTCGGCCTGGTGGCTGCCGGGCTGCTCCTGGGGAAGGTCTCGGCCCGGCGCAACGGGCTGCTGATGCTGCAGGGCGCAGCCGTGCTGACCGTCGGCGTGGCACTGGTGGGCGTGCACGACGCGACGGTCATGGCGGCCGGGCTCCTGTTCTGTGGCGCCGGCGCGCAGCTCTTCAATGTGGGCGAGTTCACGCTGCTGCAGATCCGCACCCCGCCGGAGATGCGCGGCCGGGCAGTCGCCACGGCGAACGTCGCATCGCAGGCGCTGCGCACCGTCGCGGTGCTCGGCGCAGGCGTGGTCGCCGAACGCTGGAGCGGCGCCGACGCGGTCCGCGCGGGCGCGGTCGCCCTGGCGATCATCGCCCTCCTCGCCTGGCTGCTGGCAGGAGAGCTACGGCGCGAGTCAGGCGTTGTGCTGCCCCGTCCGGCCGATGCCGACGCGGTATCGTAGCACCCCATCCGCGTCCTTGACCGGCGCGACGCTCCCGGCCTCTTCCAGCAGGTCAAGCAGCCCGAGCGTCTCGGCCACGAGCAGCCACGCATGCCGGCCGGCGGAGTGCGGGTAGAGCGCGTACGTGATCTCCCAGGCGGACATCGCTCGCTCGCGCAGCCGGCGGCGGACCCGGCCGGCGCGCCGCTCGATCTGCTGGAGCAAACGGTCGACCGCGCCCCCCAGCGGCCGCGTCGCATCGCCGTGCGCCGGGAAGAACCGCTGCTCGGGCAGGCCGCGGGTGCGCGCCAGCGACCTCACGTAGCGTGGCAACGAGCGCAGCCGCTCGTGTACGCCGCCGGGATCGAACTGGATCCCGGGCGTGGGGTTCACGCCCTCCAGCACGTGGTCGCCGGTGAAGCACCAGCCCGACCCGGGCATCCGGAACACCAGCGAGCCAGGCGTGTGTCCGGGCACGACGTACGCCTCCACCCCGGGGATGCCGGGAACGGGTCCTTCGTCCAGGAGCACAGCGGGGACGACCGGGCTGACGCGCAGCTCGAGCTTCCGGCCGCCCTCCTGGTCGAACGCATACCGCCCGAAGCCGCGGAGCAGGCGCCCACGCCGGTCGTCGGGCATGCCGTGCTCGCGCAGCGTCGCGTCCAGCCGGTCGCGGAACCAGGCCGGATGCGGGTCGCACAGCAAGGGCGCGTCGCCGCGGCCGGCCGCGACCGGCACCCCAGCCCGCTGCCACCGAGCCGCCAGCCCCGAGTGGTCCAGGTGCGCGTGTGTGAGCAGGACCAGGGCGATGTCGCCCGGCGTCAGCCCGCAGGTCTGCAGGGCCGCCTCGAGCTGCTGCCACGCGCCGTCATAGTCGGGCCCGGCGTCGACGACGAGGCGCTGGCCGCCGGCCTCGACAACGTACAAGTGCGTCGGTCCGAGGTCGATTCGCGGCGGGGCGCCCCTCATCCGGAGCGGATGACCTGTCCCGGCTGCTCTCCCAGCAGGGTCCGCCGCAGCAAGAGCAACCCGACCGTCACCGCCCGCTCGCGGACCGCGTGCCGCCCCTGGTTGAAGCGAAAGGAGATGTGTGAGGCGCGGTCGGTCGCGCGATCGTAGCAACCCACGTGCACGGTTCCCGGCGGTTTCTCTTCCTGCGGATCCAGCCCGGCGACGCAGGTCACGCTCAGTCCGAAGTCCGCGTCCGTGGCGAGCGCCGCCGCCCGCGCCATCGCCTCCGCGCACTCGGCCGAGACCACGCCGTGTTGCTCCACCACCTGCGCGGGAACGCCCCAGCGCTTCTTCAGCTCGGTCCAATAGCTGATGAAGCCGCCGCGGTAGTAGTCGCTCGACCGGGGCGTCTCCGTGATCGTCGCGCCCAGCAGCCCGGCGGTGCAGCTCTCCATCGTGGCCAGCGTCATGCCACGGTCGCGCAGCATCCCGCCGACCGCCTTGCCGAGCGTGTCGTCGTCCGCGCCCCAGACCGCCGTGCCCAGGATCCGCCGCACCTCGGCCTCCAACGGCGCAATGAGAGCAGTGGCGTCGTCACGCGTGGCCGCCTTGGCCGTGATGCGCGCGTGCACGCCGTCCTGCTTGGCGTAGACGCCGATCGTGGGGTTGGTGCTCTTCAGCAGCGGCGAGAGCATCTCGTCCACGGTCCCCTCGCCGACGCCGATCGTCTTCAACGTGCGGCTCACGATCACGGCGCCGCCGGCGAGGCGCGCGAGCCGCGGCTCGACCTCCTGCTCCCACATGAACGTGAACTCTGCCGGCGGGCCGGGCATCGCCACCAGCACTCGGCCGTCCTTCTCGACCCACCACCCGGGCGCGGTGCCGCGCGGGTTCGGAATCGCGCGCGTCGAGGGCAGCAGCCATGCCTGCTTCACGTTGCGCTCGGGCATGGCATACCCCCGGCCGGCGAAGAACCCGCGCAACGTGTGCTCCAGCTCCGGGTCGACCACGGGCTGCTCGTCCACGAGCGCGGCCACCGCCTCGCGCGTCACGTCATCCTCGGTCGGGCCGAGGCCACCGGTGAGGAGGAGCAGGTCGCTGCGCTCCCAGGCCCGCCGCAGCTCGCCCGTGAGCCGCTCCAGGTTGTCGCCCACCTGGTGCGTGAAGTAGCAGTCGATCCCCAGGGCGGGCAGCCGCCGGGCGATGAAGTGCGAGTTAGTGTCGAGGATGTCGCCGATGAGGATCTCCGTGCCGATGGCGAAGACTTCCGCTTTCACGCGCCACCCCCCTGCCGCGTCAGCATAGCGCGCCGCGGACCTCGGGTAACGGCCTCGGCGAGGTCCTACTCCGTCAGTCTGCGATAGA
>JAJYLG010000118.1 GCA_021787985.1 Chloroflexota bacterium | reverse complement strand
GGAGCAGCCGGCGGCCGCCGCGCCCGCCGGAGGACCGGCGGAGGCCGGCCAGAAGCGACGCCGCCGGCGCGGTGGCCGCGGCAGGCAGCGCCCGCCATCCGCCGGCGGCGGCGCGAACGCCTCGCAGTAACCCGCGCCGGCCGAAGCCGCCATGCTACGATCCCGGCGGAGAGTACCGCCATGCGCGTCACCGTCCGCACCTTCGCTGCCCTGCGCGAGGCGCTCGGCGGCGGCAGCCTCGACCTGGAGCTGCCGGACGGTGCGACCGTGGGTGAGGCCGTCGCCGCGCTGGCCGCCCGCGCGCCGCGGGCGGGGCCACTGCTCGAGCGCTCGGCCTGCGCCGTCAACGCCCGCTACGCCGCCCGCGGCGAGCGCCTCAGCTCGGGCGACGAGCTGGCGCTCATCCCGCCCGTGAGTGGAGGCTGATCCCGCCATGTTTGCTGTGCAGCCCGAGCCGCTCGACGCGGACGCCCTGGTGCGCGCCGTCTCCCGCCCCGACGCCGGTGCCGTCGTGCTCTTCTATGGCGTCGTGCGTGACCACAACCTGGGCCGGCGCGTCGAACGCCTGGAGTACGAGGCCTACCCCGAGCTGGCACGCACCGTGATGCGCGAAGCTGCCGACGAGGCGAAGCGCCGCTTTCCCGTTCTCGAGGTCGCCGCGGCGCACCGCACGGGCGCGTTGGCGGTCGGCGAGGCGAGCCTGCTGGTGGCGGTCTCCTCGGGCCACCGCGCGGAGGCGTTCGCGGCCGGCCACTGGCTGGTGGACCGGCTCAAGGAGCGGCTGCCGGTGTGGAAGCGGGAGGTCTTCGAAGGCGGCGCCGAATGGCTGGAAGGCGCGCCGGTGACACCGCCGGAGACGGCCGGGCCGAGCGAGTAGCACGTGCAACATCCACCGCCGGGCGAGCACGTCGGAGCGGGGGCGGCCCGCGCGGCGACGCAGGACGCCAGCCGCCCGAAGCGGCCCGTGGCGCCCACACTGCGGCGCGCGCTGTCGCTCTTTGGCCGCTACCGCGCGCAGGTCGCGCTGCTGCTGGTGACGATCACGGCGAGCAGCCTGCTCGGCCTGCTGCCGCCGCTCTTCATCCGGCAGATCCTCGACAGCGCCGTGCCGCGTCACGATGGCGCCGAGGTGAACCTGCTTGTCCTCGGCATCGTCGCCGCGGCCCTGGCTGGCTCGCTGGTGAGCGTGGTCCAGACCTGGCTGAACAACATCGTGGGCCAGGGCGTGATGGAGCACGCGCGCAACGAGCTCTACCGGCACCTGCAACGCATGTCGCTGCGTTTCTTCACCAGTACGCGCGGCGGCGAGATCCTGTCGCGGCTGACCAACGACGTCGCCGGCATCCAGGACGCCGTCACCAACAGCGTCACCACCGTGTTCTCCAACCTGATCACCTTCGGCAGCACCGTCGCGCTGATGATCGCGCTCGACTGGCGACTGACACTGATGGGGCTGGCCGCGTTGCCACTGTTCGTCTGGCCGACGCGCACCGTCGGCGGTCTGCAGCGCCGACTACTGGCCCGCCAGCAAGCGCGACTGGCCGACCTGTCCGCCCACGCCCAGGAGACGCTCTCGATCAACGGCGCGCTGCTGATGAAGCTGTTCGGCCGCGAGCCGTATGAGCTCGACCGCTATCGCCAACTCAACCGCCAGGTCCGCGACCTCTCGGTCCGCCGGGCGATGGTGGGCCGCTGGTTCTTCATGTTCCTGGGGCTGTTCGGCGCCCTGGCGCCGGCGCTCGTCTACTGGTACGGCGGCCACGCCATCATCCGCGGTGAGCTGGAGGTCGGCACGGTCGTCGCCCTGGCGGCCTACCTGACGCGGCTGTTCGGGCCGGTGACGCAGCTCCTCTCCATCCACGTCACGGTCCAGAGCAGCCTGGCGCTGTTCGAGCGCGTGTTCGACTACCTCGACATGCCGGTAGAGGTGGACGAGCGGCCGGCCGCGGTGGACCTGGCGCGGGCGCGCGGGCGGGTGGAGTTCGATCGCGTCTCCTTCCGCTACACGCGGCATCGCTGGGCGCTGCGCGAGATCAGCTACGTCGCCGAGCCCGGCCAGGTGGTGGCGCTCGTCGGCCCGAGCGGCGCCGGCAAGACGACCGTGACCTACCTGATCCCGCGTCTGTTCGACGTCACCGAGGGCGCCGTGCGCCTCGACGGCGTCGATGTGCGCGACCTCACCCTCGCCAGCCTCGCCCGCAATATCGGCATGGTGACGCAGGAGCCGTTCGTGCTGCACACGACGCTGCGCGACAACCTGCGCTACGGCTGCCCGGATGCGACCGACGAGCAGGTCATGGACTCCGTGCGGGCCGCGCACCTCGAGGAGGCGGTCGCCAATCTCCCGCGGGGGCTCGACACGGTGGTAGGCGAGCGCGGCTACCGGCTGAGCGGCGGGGAGAAGCAGCGCATCGCCATCGCGCGGGTGCTGCTCAAGGACCCGCCGGTGCTGGTGCTGGACGAGGCGACCAGCTCGCTCGACTCGCAGTCCGAGCGGGCGGTGCAGCAGGCGCTGGCGAGCCTGATGCGGGGCCGAACGACGATCGTCATCGCCCATCGGCTCAGCACGGTGCTGCAGGCGGACCAGATCCTGGTCCTGCAGGGCGGGCGTTTGGTGGAGCGCGGACGGCATGCGGAGCTGGTGGCGCGCGACGGCGTCTACGCGGGGCTCTACCGCGCGCAATTCGCCGGCGCGCTCGCCACGGCGCCGGCGGCGGGATGAGGCCGCGGGCGGCGACGCCCTTGGGCTAGCGGCGGAAGCTGGCGCGCTGCTGCTCGAAGCAGGCCGAGCAGTAGACCGGCCGGTCGAGCTTCGGCTCGAAGGGCACGGTCGTCTGCTGACCGCAGCTCGCGCAGATGACCGGCGTCATCACCCGGTTCGTCGTGCGCATCCCGCGGCCGCCCTCCGGGTCGCGCGAGCGGCGCGTTGTGCGGCACGCCCGGCAGCGCTGAGGCTCGTGCTCCAGCCCCTTCTCCTGGTAGAACTGCTGCTCGCCGGCGGTGAAGACGAACGGCTCGCCGCAGTCCCGACAGATGATCTGCTTGTCCTCGAAAGCCACGTGACCCTCCCGCAGTGTTCAACGCCCAGGAGCGGGACCGCCCCGATGCCGAAGGCTGCCGCGCAGTATAGGCAATCGGAGGCTACGATTGCAAGCGATGGACGCAGCGGACTCGGCGCCGGCCGCCTACGCGGACGTCCGCTTCTGCGCGGCGTGCGGCGGTGTGCTCCGGCCGGATGTGCCGCCGGGCGACGATCGCCTGCGCGCGGTCTGCTCTCTGTGCCGGCGCGTGACGTACTTCAACCCGCGTCCGGTCGCCATGGCGGTCATCGAGCGCGGCGGGCGCGTGCTGCTGGCGCGGCGCGCCATCGAGCCAGGCTACGGCCGCTGGACCTGCCCCGGCGGATTTGCGGAGCTCGGCGAGACGCCCGAGCAAACCGCTGAGCGCGAGACGCGGGAGGAGTGCGGGCTGCGCGTGCGCATCGGGGCGCAGCTCGGCGCGTTCGCCCGCTCCTCCGCCGCCGTGGTCGTGCTGGCCTTCCGCGCGTGGCCGCTGGAGCGCCGCGCGCCGCGCGCCAGCGCCGAGACGCTCGAGGTCCGTTGGTTCGCGCCGGATGCGATCCCCTGGGACCAGATCGCCTTTGACTCGACCGCCGAAGCGTTGCAGGCGTGGCTTGCCCGCCGCCGCGCGCGACGAGCGCGCCCCAGTCAACGCCGCACGTGACGGTGGTTGCACCGATCGCGTAAGCTACTATCGTCGCCTGAATCAGTGTCCGGCCCGCGCCGTGGCGAGCGGCGGTCGCTTGCGTCCCGGCACTTCCCCCTGGTGTGCGGGGCGCGGCAGGCGTCCGGGGCTTCGTAGCTGCACGGAGCCCCGGGCCGGGCCAACTGCCCCGCCAGAGCCGCTTGTGCCTCCGCGCGCGCACCGGGATCAAGCAATGAGAGCGCTTGTCCGCTATACTCGGGCCGCCCGGAGGGAGGGGGTTCTATGCCCGCGCCGCTCACGCCCGAGACGCTCGTCTACGGCTTTACCGCCGCGTCCGACCCACAGCTCTCGCCCGACGGAGCGCGCGTCGCGTTCGTGCTCTCGCAGGTCGACCGCGCCAGCAAGCGAGCCGCGTCGCAGGTCTGGGTGTGCGGCATCGACGGGGCCAACCCGCGCCGGCTGACTTGGGCCGGCGAGCGCAACCGCGGCCCGCGCTGGTCGCCCGACGGCCGCACGCTCGCCTTCGTCTCGGACCGGGTGCCGGGCAGCGGCCTGTTCGTGCTGCCGCTGGCGGAGGGCGGCGAGGCGCGCGAGCTGGCGCGCCATCCGGGTCGCATCGCCGACCCCGCCTGGTCGCCCGACGGCCGGACTATCGCCTTCGTCGCGCCGTTCGACCCGGACAACCCGAGCGGAGAGCGGCGGCCGGAGGGAGCGCCGCCGGCGGTACGGGTGACGCGGCGCATCGACTACAAACAGGACAACCAGGGCTACCTGGGTGACGAGCGGCACCAGGTCTTC
Source organism: Chloroflexota bacterium (assembly GCA_021787985.1). GTDB lineage: Bacteria > Chloroflexota > Dehalococcoidia > DSGV01 > DSGV01 > JAJYLG01. The sequence goes on along the minus strand of JAJYLG010000118.1, from coordinate 1,546 downwards.
CTCGCCGACGTGGCGAGCGGGAGCGCACGGCGGCTCACGTCCGACCTGGTGGACCATGAGTATCCGGCGTGGTCCCCCGACGGGCGCTTCATCGCGTGCCAGGTGCCCAACCACAACGCCATGCACACCCAGCTCGGCATCGTGGCGATGGAGTCGGGCGAGACAAGCCTGGTCGGTCCCGAGGAGGGGGTGGTGACCACCTGGGCATGGTCGCCGGATGGGCGCCGCATCGTCTTCACTGGCGACACGAAACAGACCTGGCAGACGGACTTCTTCGTCTACCACACCACGTCGGGCGAGGTGCGACGCGTGACCGACGACCTGCAGGTGCTGCCGGCGGGCGGCTTCCGGCTGGTCGAGCCGCCGTCGCAGCCGGCGTGGCTGGACGACCGCGCGGTCCTCTTCCACGCGACGCGGGCAGGCGCCAGCGGCCTCTACACCATCGACGTGGAGTCCGGCGACCTGCGCGAGCTTCACCGCTGGCGAGCACTCAACGTGGGGCTGAGCGTCGACGCGGCTCGGCGCTACTGCGTGCAGGCCTCCGGCAGCCTGGAGGCGCCGGGGGAGATCGCCGTATTCGACCGTGCCGCGGGCGAAGGGCGGCTGGTCACGCGCTACGGCGGGTCGACGCTGGGCGAGGCGCCCGCGGCGCGTTGGGAGGCGTTCCCGGTCGAACGCGACGGCATCACGATCGACGTCTGGCTGCTCTTCCCGTCCGAGTTCGACCCGGCGAGGCGCTACCCGCTCGTGCTGGACGTGCACGGTGGGCCGAACGGCTTCTATGGCTTCGCCTTCAACGCCATGCAGCAGTGCCTGGCGACGCATGGCTTCCTGGTCTGCTACTGCAACCCGCGCGGCTCGTCGTCCTACGGCCGCCAGTTCACCCTCGAGGTCGTGCGCGACTGGGGCGGCGAGGACTACCGCGACCTGATGGCCGTGCTCGACCGCGTGGTCCAGCGGCCGTACGTCGATGACAACCGACTCGGCATCTGGGGCTACAGCTATGGCGGCTACATGACCGCCTGGGCGATCGGCCAGAGCGACCGTTTCCGCGCCGCCGTCTGTGGCGCGCCGTGCTTCAACCTCGCCGCGATGTACGGCACGAGCGACATCGGCCACACGTTCGGCAAGCTGCAGTGGGGCGCGCCGCCGCACGAGGACCCGGCCTGGTACGCGGCGCACTCGCCGTCCAGCTTCGCCCACCGCGCGCGCACGCCCACGCTCATCGTCCATGGCGAGGCGGACGAGCGCTGTCCCATCGGCCAGGGCGAGGAGATGTTCATCGCGCTGAAGGACGCGGGCTGCGAGGTGGAGTTCGCCCGCTACCCGGGCGGCTCCCACCTCTTCGCGCGGGTCGGCCCGCCGCAGCATCGCGAGGACCTGCTGGCGCGCGTGCTCGACTGGTTCCAGCGCCACCTGGGCGGCCCGCAGTAGGCAGCGCCGGCCGCTACTGGTAGATCACCAGGTCGGGCTGCGGTCGCAGGTGCGCCACCTGATCCGGCGTCAGCAGGCCCGCGTCGTGCTGGTAGAAGAGCTTGATCCCGCC
>JAJYLG010000117.1 GCA_021787985.1 Chloroflexota bacterium | reverse complement strand
GCGAACGCGGTCGTCGCGGGCGGCCGCGGGCCGCTGATGGTTGGCGGATTCGCCTTCGACGATGAGGTCCAGCCGGACGGCCCCTGGGCCGACTTTCCCGCGGCGGCCTTGGTGCTGCCGCGCGCGCTCGTGGCCACGTCGCGCGGGGCAACCACCGTCACCCTCAACGGCATCGCGAACCCGGGCGACACCCCGGACGCGGTCCTTCGACCCGCGGCCGACCTCTGGCAGCGGGTCGCGGCGGGCGCGGCGGGGGCCAACGGGCACCAGTCGTGCGGCTCGCCGGCGGCCCGTCATTCCCGCCCAGAGTCCTGCCCCCGTGAAGACGGGGCCGGGATCACCGCCGCGCCGGTCCCTCCACGGAAGGACGCCTCGCCGTGGCGCGGCGCGGTGGCGAAGGCGGCAGCCGCCGTGCGCGCCGACGAGCTCCAGAAGGTCGTCCTCGCCCGCGCCGTACGCATCGACCTGGCGATCGAGCGTTGGCGCGTGGTCGAGCGGCTACAGTCCCGCGCCCAGCACGCGACCGTATTCGCCGTGTCGCGCGGCGGGTCGTGCTTCGTCGGCGCATCCCCGGAGACGCTCGTCTCCGTGCGGGACGGCCGGGTCGCCGTGGCGTGCCTGGCCGGGACGGCGGCGCGCGGCGAGACGCGCGCGGAGGACGACGAGCTGGCGCGCCGGCTGCTCGCCGACCCCAAGGAGCGCTGGGAGCACGAGCTCGTGCGCCGCACCGTAGTTGAGGCGTTGACGGACGCCTGCGAGGAGCTGGACCCCGGCCCGGGCGTGCCGCTGGTCGTCCGGCTTCCTCACGTCCAGCATCTCTCCACGCCGGTCCGCGCCCGCACGGCGCGCGCGGGCGTGCTCGAGCTGGCGGGCCGGCTCCATCCGACCCCGGCGGTGGGTGGCATCCCGCGCGCCGCCGCTCTGGCGTTCGCGCGCGAGCACGAGGACTTCGACCGCGGCTGGTACGCGGGCGGGATCGGCTTCGTTCGTCCGGCAGGCGACGGCGAGCTCGCCGTGGCGATCCGTTCCGCCCTGCTCGACGACCGCGGCGCTTGGCTGTTCGCCGGATGTGGCATCGTCGGCGACTCCGACGCGGAGCGTGAGTGGCGCGAGTCGGAGCTCAAGCTGCGCACGATGCGCTCGGCGCTCGACGGGGGCCTGCGCCCGCCTGCCAGTCGGGCAGGGGCGGACAGGCGAACCGCCTGCCCCCACGGACCGGCGGGGGGCGGGGGCCGGCCGTGAGGGCCGAGAACGCGCAGTATGCCTTTGTCGGCGCGTTGATCGAGGACCTCGTGCGGTCCGGCGTGCGCCACGTGAGCCTCTGTCCCGGCTCGCGGTCGGCCCCGCTGGCCATCGCCTGCGCCCGACAACCCGGCCTGCGCTCGTGGCTGCACATCGACGAGCGCTCGGCCGCGTTCTTCGCCCTCGGGATGGCGAAAGCGTCGCGCGAGCCGGTCGCCCTGCTGGCCACTTCCGGTACCGCGACCGTCAACTTCGCGCCGGCCGTCGTCGAGGCGTCCTACGCGCGCGTCCCGCTGATCGTGCTCACGGCGGACCGGCCGCACGAGCTGCGCGACTGCGGCGCGCCGCAGACCATCGATCAGGTCAGGCTGTACGGCGAGCATGTCCGCTGGGCGGCGGACCTCGCTCCGGCCGCCGCCGACGAGTCGATGTTGCGCTACGCCCGCACCACGGCCTGCCGTGCCGTTGCGGTGGCTCGCCTGGCGCCCGCCGGCCCGGTGCAGCTCAACGTGCCGCTGCGACAGCCGCTCGTTCCGCTGGCGGACGGCTGGTCGCCGGATGACGCGCTCGACCCGACCACCCCTGCCCCCGCGAACGGGCGGGGGGGGGACGGCCGCCCTTCCGTGGAACGACCGCTGGTGCGCGCAGCCTCCGTGCGCCGCGCTCCCGCCCCGCACGAGGTTGAGCGCCTCGCCGCCGCCCTGCGCCCGGCTCGTCGCGGTCTTATCGTCTGCGGACCGCTCGACGACCCAGCCTTCCCGCCCGCCCTGGCCGCGCTGGCCGCGGCGCTCGACTGGCCGGTCATCGCCGACGGGCTCTCCGGGTTGCGCTTCGGGCCGCACGACCGCGGTCGCATCGTCCGGGCTGCCGACGCGCTGCTGCGCGCCGAGGATCACTGGTCCGACCTCGCGCCCGATGCCGTGCTGCGCTTCGGCGCCACGCCGACCTCGAAGACGCTCGGCCGCTTCCTGGAGCGGCACCGCGCCGCTCTGCAGGTGGTGATCGACGACGCGCCGCTGTGGCAAGACCCGTTCTCCAGCGCTACGGAGGTGCTGCAGGCGGACGCCACCACCACGTGCGAGGCGCTGGCCGGCGCGCTCGCCTCCGCCCCCCGGAGGGGCGGCGGAGCATCCGGCTGGACGCGATGGTGGATCGACGCCGGCGCCCGCGTGGCAGCCGCGCTCGATGCCCACCTGGACTCGGCCGGGCCGTTCTTCGAAGGCCGGATCGCCGCCGAGCTGGCCGCGCTGGCTCCTGCCGGCACGATCATCGTCGCCGGCAACAGCATGCCGGTGCGGGACCTCGATTCGTTCGCCCTCGGGCGGCCTGAGCCACTGCGCGTGCTGGCGAACCGCGGGGCCAACGGCATCGACGGCGTCGTCTCGACCGCCCTGGGCGCGGCCGCCGCCACCGGCGCGCCGACCGCCCTGCTGATCGGCGACCTGTCCTTCTACCACGACCTGAACGGCCTGCTCGCCGCCCGCCGCCACGGCCTCTCGTGCAACATCGTACTGGTCCACAACGACGGCGGCGGCATCTTCTCGTTCCTGCCTCAGGCGCGCTTCCCTGAGCACTTCGAGCCGCTGTTCGGCACCCCCACCGGCCTGGACTTCCGCGGCGCCGCCGAGATGCACGGCGGACGGTTCGAGCAGCCGCGCACCTGGGACGAGTTCCGGGAATCCGTGCGCGCCGGGTTCGAGCGCGGCGGACTGCGCGTGACGGAGGTGCGCACCGACCGCGCGGAGAACGTGCGTCTGCACGAGGCGGCTTGGGCCGCCTGTCTGCCCCTGCCTGACTGGCAGACAGGCGCCAGGCGAGCGGCGCGGCGGGCGCTGCAAGGGTCCGCCGACCCTCTGCTGGAGGCACCCGCACGCTGATGCGCCGCTCATTAGACGGCATGACGTATCACGTCCGTGCGCGGGGAGACGGCCCACCGCTGCTCCTCCTCCATGGCTTCACCGGCAGCAGCCAGACATGGGACCCGTTCCTCGCGCGCTTCGCCGCCCGCTTCCGCGTCCTCGCTGTCGACCTGCCAGGCCACGGTCGAACGGACGCCCCGCGGGACCCGGAGCGCTACGCGGCCGAGCGCCTGGTGGCCGACCTGGTCGCGCTGCTCGACGCGCTCGACGCCCCTCGGGCACGCGTGCTTGGCTACTCCCTGGGCGGCCGGCTAGCGCTCCATCTCGCCGTCACCGCGCCGGAGCGGGTAGCCGCGCTGGTTCTCGAAAGCGCATCGCCCGGCATCGCTGAGCCTGACCAGCGGGCAACACGCGTCCGCGAAGACGAGGCGCTGGCGAACGATCTGGAACACAACGGGATCCAAGCGTTCGTGGATCGCTGGGAGCGGCTACCGCTGTGGGCCAGCCAGGCGCGGCTGCCCGCGGCGGAGCGGGCGCGGCTGCGCGCGCAGCGTCTCGCCCAACGGCCGGAGGGCTTGGCGAACAGCCTGCGCGGCTTCGGCGCCGGGCGGCCACGCCCGCTGCACAGCGAGCTGGGGCGGCTGACGATGCCGGTCCTCGTCCTCGCGGGCGCCGATGACGAGCGTTATGTCACGGTCGGGCGGGCGATGGCCGCTGGTATCCCCAACGCGCGCTTCGATATCGTTCCTGAGGCAGGACATGCGGTCCACCTCGAGCAGCCGGGCCGCTTTGCGAAGCTGGCGCTCGACTTCCTCACCAGCGAGATCCAGACCATCGGAGCAGGAGGACGCACCCCATGACTGTCGCCTGGCAACGGGTGAAAGAGTACACCGATATCCTCTACGAGAAGGCGGAGGGCATCGGCAAGATCACCATCAATCGCCCGGAGGTGCACAATGCCTTCCGGCCGCTGACGCTGTTCGAGCTCGAGGACGCGTTCCGCGAGGCGCGCGAGGACCGCGAGGTCGGGGTGGTGATCTTCACCGGCGCGGGCACCGAGGCGTTCTGCTCGGGCGGCGACCAGCGCGTGCGTGGCGAGGGCGGCTATGTCGGCGACGACGGCGTTCCGCGGCTGAACGCGCTCGACTTGCAGCGCCAGATCCGGCTGCTACCGAAGCCGGTGATCGCGATGGTAGCCGGCTACTCCATCGGCGGGGGCAATGTTCTCGCACTGATGTGCGACCTGACCATTGCTGCTGACAACGCCAAGTTCGGGCAGGCCGGACCGCGGGTGGGTAGCTTCGACGGCGGTTATGGCGCGAACTACATGGCCCGCTGCCTCGGCCACAAGCGAGCCCGCGAGGTCTGGTACTTCTGCCGCGAGTACACGGCCGAGCAGGCGTTCCAGATGGGGCTCTGCAACGCGGTCGTGCCGCTCGACCAGCTCGAGGAAGAGACGGTACGGTGGTGCCGTGAGCTGCTCGAGAAGAGCCCGACGGCGCTGCGCTGCCTGAAGGCCGCCTTCAACGCCGACACGGACGGGCTGGCCGGCCTGCAGGAGCTCGCGGGCAACGCGACGCTGCTCTTCTACATGACCGAGGAGGCAAAGGAGGGCCGGCGGGCCTTCCTCGAGAAGCGCAGGCCGGACTTCTCGCGCTTCCCGCGGCTGCCCTGAGGCGCCGGTGAGCGTCCCGGCCGCCGCATCTCCGTCCGCTTCTGGCGGATCGGCCCCACGGGCGTGGCTTCTGGCCGCGCGGCCGAACACGCTGCCGGCGTCCGTGGCGCCGGTGCTCGTCGGCGCGGCCGCGTCCGGTGCGTTTCGTCCCCTGCCGTTCGTCGCCACACTCGCCGCCGCGGTGCTGATCCAGGTGGGCGTCAACCTGGCGAACGATGTCCAGGACTTCCACCGCGGCGCCGACACGGACGCCCGGCTCGGACCGACGCGCGTCACGCAGGCGGGACTGCTCGCGCCCCGGCGGGTCGCGGCCGGCGCCGGCGTGGCACTGGCGACGGCCGTGCTCATCGGCGTCTACCTGGTCTTCGTCGCTGGTTGGCCGATCCTCGCAATCGGGATCACCTCGGTCGTCTGTGCATGGGCGTACAGCGGCGGCCCATTCCCGCTGGCCTACCGCGGCCTGGGCGACCTCTTCGTGTTCGTCTACTTCGGCCTGTTCGCAGTCGGCGGCGCGGCCGTGATCCAGCGGCACGGCGCCTTCGTCGACGCGTTGCCGTACGCGGTTCCCATGGGCTGCCTCGTGACCGCGATCCTGGTCGTCAACAACCTGCGCGACAGGGAGTCGGACCGCCGGTCGGGCAAGTACACGCTGGCGGTCCGTTTGGGCGAACGCGGCACGATCGTCGAGTACGGGTTGCTGCTGGCCGTCGCCTTCGCCGCACCGCCCGTCCTCTGGGCCGCCGGCTACGCCCCGGCCGGAGTGTGGCTCACGTGGCTCAGCCTGCCCCTCGCGGTGACGCTCCTCCGTGGGGTTGTTCGCGTTCGGCGGGGGCGCGAGTTGAACCGGATGCTGAAGAACACTGCCCGGCTTGACCTGCTCTTCGCCGTGCTCCTCGCCGTCGGCCTGGTGCTGTGACGCGCTGGACGCTGGAGTTCGCCCCCTACCGAGTGCCCCTGCGACGTCCCTTCCGCACCGCGCACGGCCTGGTCGAGTCCCGCGAGGGGCTGCTTGTCCGCCTGCGCGCGCCGGGGGGCGACGAGGGACTGGGCGAGGCGGCGCCCGTGCCCGGGGATCCCGGCGACGCCGTCCGCGGCCTGGCGAACCGGCTGCGCGAGCTGGCGCCGGCCCTGCTCGAGCAGGTGGCCGGGCGTGGCGCTCGTCTGCGCGGAGACGCTGTCCTGCCGCTGCCGATCGTGCTGATGCCCGGCACCGGCGCCGCCGACCGCGCGCTCGCCTGCGCCGTCGACACGGCCTGGTGGGACATGACGGCGTCAGCAGCACGCATGCCGC